>CAZDQR010000005.1:0-30176 GCA_964507315.1 uncultured Roseivirgaceae bacterium | reverse complement strand
TGGTGTGAGAGGCGCACTCCATTCCTATTTAGGAGCGGAGCCGTCTACTCGATTCCTCAGAGAAGTAAAAAATGAGGAAGTGCTTAAAATGGCCAACAAGTGGTTTATTGGTAACAAATGGTTTTTCTTTTCTGACGCCAAGAGCCGAAGAATCCACTACCGCTAGTTACTACTGTAAGCTATTACTGTTTAATGCAATATATTGCTTTTTATTTATGTAAAATTCTCTTCATTGCTCCGAGAAAAAAGCAGTATAAAATCAATAAGGATTTTTCTTCTTTTTATTCTTGCCTTTATATTTAATAAGCTCTGGATAATTTTGCCCATAATTAGGGTTTTGCCATTTCCAGAAAGGGTGCATTTTACTTCGATAAACATTTCTACCATGCCTATGGTTAATTTGTGAGTGGCATTGGCTTACCGGGCACTTGTTTAAATCGGGCATTCGAATAATGGCCCCAACACTTACGTATAAAGCTGGCATTGCATGGTTCACTGTATAACCAAGCCCAGGAATATCTAATTCGTAACTTTTAAACTCTGCCGAAGGCCTTACAAATACTTTAAAATATTCTGATAAAGACCGCTCAAATGAGACTCCGATATTTACAAAAAGCTTGGTTCTAATTTGGTCAGGGTTAAATTTTTTCTTCCCAAATTTATAAGTGCCCACCATGGCATCAATTGCAATGGTATGTCTTTGTGATTTAAAAACCTCTCCCCCAACATAGGCATAATACCTTATAATTGAGGCTGTTGAGTAATTGGTGTTTAGTGCATTTAAATTATTAGATTCTACATTTGGGTAATATTTTGCAGAAAATGATTGCTCATAGCTAAATCCACCACCAAAACGATACCTATCAAAAGAATAACTAAGCGCCAGTGTAAGAGGAATGCTTCCTCCTACTCCTCTATACTTAACTGCTGTGGTATCACTGCCTAGTAGAAAGTCTTCATCCCCAACAGGGATATTATTGGTTGATGTAGCGTTATTTACCCAGTTGCTATACCCCACATTAATAGAGTCACCAACAACATAAAAATTATCGAATAAAAAGGTATTCCCATCTTTTTGCTGGAGAATACCTGGACCATTGATTTCATGGCTATAAAACGTCATCCCAAACCCTGTACTAGCATGCAGCGAAAAGCCTCCAATAAACTGAGAGAAAGAACTATTAGGGTTCTTCTCTTTTTGTTTGTTAGTTGATTGGGCACTTGCGATAGATGCGCCTAATGCAATGAATAAATAAATAAGTAAGGGTTTACGCACGTTTTAAATTAACTACTTACAATTATTTAATCACTAGTTTAGAATGATATATTTGATAGATTGGTAAATCTGTAAGGCCTAATTGACTCGCTATTTCAGCTACTCTATCAAATTCAATTTGAGATATTTTACGTTCGGCCAATATATCTTCCTCTTCATCATTCATAAAGAAGGAAGTAAGGAATCTGATAGTAATAAATGGCGATTTTAGCACTTGCGCACATAATTTTGAATCATCTGCACCTTCTATACTAAACGAAGCATCGTGCAAAAGATGTTCTTCAACAGTTTGATGCATTAATTTTTTAATATGCTCATAAAAAATAGGCGCCCAGGTATCATAGCCTTTTATAAGGTGCTCCATTGCAAAAACCACAGGGTCTTTTTTCATCCAATAGCCGCCTTTAGATAACTTTCGTGCTTTTTTATTTAAAGCCATTTCTTCGAATAAACTTACACTACCATTAGAAAGCGCAATACCAATAGAGGGCGTAAGTAATATTAGGGACAGAAAATCATGTTCTTCAATTTCTAAAAACTCTGCTTCTTTATCAATAAACTCCTGCTTTAGGGTTGCAACTTCATCGAATATGCCTGGATAATTAAGCAAGGCATGTACTTCATTTTCAGTAAACATAATGTCAGTTTTTTCTAAGTTAGGTATATATTATCTACAAAGGTGTTTAAGTAACTATTTTTCAAATAATATTAATTAATAAAAGTAATTAAATTCTGTGGCATACTTACTGTTCATTCCCTTGTAATTAAAGATCAATTATTGCTACCTTGTATTTATATGCACAAAATTATAACATCGGTATTGGTACTTTTATTATTTATTTCCACTAAAAATAATGCACAAAGCATATTTACAGGCCATGTGGGGCTTAACTACTCTAGTGTAAGTAGTAAAAATAGTATTAATCCAGACGGTATTTTGGGATTAAATGTAGGCTTTGCCTATAAAATGTATTTAGATGATCTTGGTTGGGCAGTAACACCTGGCATTGATTTTTCGCAAGAAGGTTTTGCCGACCGAAGATTAAATTACTTAAACCTACCTGTATCCCTAGGATTTGATTTTACCAATAATTTTAGTTTGTCAGCTGGGTTGCAGTATAGTCAATTACTTGGCGGACCAACAGATGTAAAACAGGTTATTTATTCGAGCAATTTTGCATTTTTAGTTACGTTTGAATTTTTCCCTTCTGAAAAATTTGTTACTGGATTAAGATTTGCAAATGGCATTAAAAATATTATTAAAGAGCCAGATGTGATTGTTATTGAAAATGCTTCTACCTACTCTATTCAATTTTATGTAGGTATGGTGCTCTTTAATAAATCAAAATAGTGCCCTTAGTATAGGTAATTACATCTCCCTATTCTTCTTACATAGTTTCGTTTAAATAATAGAATTATTTGGCTTGGGTTTTCTACTTTTGCCATTATGAGGACGAATAAGGCGGATAAGGCCATTGTGATTTGGTTATTGATTGGTGCATTTTTAGTGGCATCTATGGTTATTTTAGGAGGCATTACTCGGTTAACACAATCGGGCTTATCGATGGTAGAGTGGAAATTAATAATGGGATCTGTTCCTCCTCTGACCCAAGCAGAATGGCAAACCACATTTGATAAATACCAAGAATTTCCTGAATATAAAAAACTAAATATCCACTATACACTCAGTGATTTTAAAGCTATTTTTTGGTGGGAATACTCACATAGGTTGCTTGGCAGGCTTATTGGTATCGTCTTTCTTATTCCCTTTTTAGGCTTTTTAATTAAGAAGAAGTTAGACAAGGCACTCACTAAAAAGCTAATATTCATCCTTTTTATGGGAGCTTTACAAGGTTTCTTAGGCTGGTTTATGGTAAAGAGTGGCTTGGTTAACAATCCACATGTCAGCCATTATCGTTTGGCCGCTCACTTGGTTACTGCATTCTTCTTATTTGGGTATATATTGAACTTGGCCTTATCTATAGGTTGGCCTTCAACCACTAGAATTAGACTCCCGTACTACCGACAAATTTTGAATGTATTATTAGTATTAATCAGTGTTCAAATAATTTATGGCGCATTTGTAGCAGGACTTAAAGCTGGATTATTCTACCCTACTTTCCCAACTATGAACGGTGTATGGATGCCAGAAATAATTACTAGCTCACTGGCTTCTGATGGCTGGTTAAGTATTATAAATACCATAGCGAGCGTGCAGTTTATCCACCGATGGATGGGCGTTGCAGTTTGGAGTTTTGCTCTATTTATTGCTGTATTATATGGGCCGTCTATGACCGCTAAGTTAAAAATAGGTTTTGTTTTATTAGTTGCAATAATTACGACTCAAGCGCTATTGGGCATATTTACGTTGCTTTATAGCGTTCCGCTTACTCTAGGAGTACTTCATCAGTTAGGGGCTTTACTAACGCTGATGGCTTGGGTGTATGCAAAGCACAGTACAAAGTTGATCGTGCAACAAAAAGTCTAACTAACCTCTCAATTTCGTTTTCCATACTTTGAATAAGGTAAATCCATATAAAATAAGAAATGGAAGTAGGCTAATCATAAAGTATAGATTTCTATGATGATAAAAAATCTCTATTTCTGTAATTAATTGAACAGTAATTGGATAAAACAGAATAGCTCCTCCAGCAATAAATAGAATTTTATCTCTTTTGGATTTTGGTGCAAATGCTGAATACACAAACAGAACCAAGGTAATTAGTATTGGCAAAGCCATCATAAATCCGCTAAATCCTGAAACTAAGTACAGTATTAAAAAGAATAGAAATGGCCCGCCAATATGGCTCGCTGACACTGTGATGGATAAGAATGAAACTACAGTTAAAATCTTTAGTGCCTTCAATATGCTTATTTTTTAGCTTTTGTAACTATATCATAATAAGCCTCAATACCATTCAAAGTAAGATGCCTATCTATTTGGTCGAACATTGGAGTTAATGGTTTGAGTACATGCGATAAACCTCCTGTAGCAACAATTTTTAAGTGTGGTGTAGTTTCCTCCTTTATCTTTTTAATCATAAACTGCACCTGCCCAACAAACCCCCATATAGTGCCTCCTTTAATAGCTGAGACTGTGTCAGTGCCCAATGCTTTTTCGGGCAATGTAGGTGTAATTTCAGGCAATTGAGCTGCAGTGCTAGATAAAGCTCTAATAGCAGTATTTATGCCAGGCGCAATGGCTACACCTTTAATTGCCCCGCTAGCATCTACAAACGTATAGGTTAAGGCCGTACCAAAATCTATAATTAGGCTTTCGGTATTGCCGAATAATTGATTGGCAGCTAGACTATTAACGAGTAAATCTGTGCCTAATTCATCTGGGTTTTCTGGTTTAATGGGTAACAAACTATAATCCGATTTGTTTACTACAACAGGATTCATGCCAAAGAGCAACTCTAATTCTGATCGTACCAATGGTGTTACAGCAGGCACTACCGAACTTAAACCAACACCCTTTATTGTGCTGATATCTAGAGATTTAATTTGCTCCCTTAAAAGCAATAATGGCTGGTTCGAATGTGTTGAAAATCGATATTCAACCCACTTATCATCTGCTTTTAACCCAACGGTAATGTTGGAGTTTCCAATATCTACGGCTACAAACATGGCTTTTTATTAATGAACTCAAAGTAAGTACAATTCCTATATTAAAAAAATTATATTTGTGCTTACTGTACATGGAAACACCACTATCTAACATACAATTAGAATTTTATGAAGACAAGCTATTGGCATTGAACATTGCCATGGCATTTATTATGTTTGGGGTGTCACTATCCATCGAAAAAGAAAATTTTATTGAGGTAAAGAAGAACCCAAAATCTATAATTACGGGGGTTGTAAGTCAGTTTTTACTGCTTCCATTTTTAACATTTGTTTTTGTGTATTTTACAAAACCTATAGAAGGCCTCGCACTGGGGCTTATACTTGTTGCCGCTTGCCCAGGCGGGAATGTATCTAATTTTTTCTCCAATTTAAGCAGAGGTAATATTGCCCTTTCTGTAAGCCTAACAGCCATTGCTACAGTATTAGCGGTGGTATTAACCCCTATAAATTTTGAATTTTGGAGTAATTTATATTTAGGCGAAAAGATTGGTAAAGGCATAACTTTAGAAACTTGGAAAATGTTGAAAACAATATTTTCTATTTTAGGGGCTCCCCTAGTACTTGGCTTATTGTTTAAATATAAATTCAGAACTCTTGCTGCTAAAATAGCTGAACCTATTAAGCTATTATCTTTTATATTACTTGTAGCCATTATTGGAATCGCATTTTTCCAAAATATAGACATCTTTAAACAGTATTATCAATACATCATATATCTTGTATTTTTTCATAATGCAATTGCCCTAGGCAGTGGTTATTTATTGAGCAAGCTAGTAGGTAATAGTGAGCAGGATAGCCGAACTATTAGCATAGAAACGGGTATTCAAAATTCTGGATTAGGATTAGTAATCATATTTAGTGTGTTTCAAGGTAATGGAGGAATGGCTATTATAATGGCTTGGTGGGGTATTTGGCATATTATTGGCGGTACCATTATGAGTATAATCTTTACCAAAGGAAAGCTATTCAAATTTCAATTAGCAAAATAATATTTTTTACGGATGAATAAAATGCGCAAAATTGTACATCAAGTTTTTATTGAATTTGTTAGTTTTTTTACTGGTATTGCAGTCCGCTTGTATTATAAAAATTGGCAGGTAGCTAATTATGATAAAGTCCCTCATAAAGGGCCTGTAATTTTTGCTTCCAATCATCAAAATGCCTTTTTAGATCCGTTAACAATATTTTTCTCGCAACCAAGGAAAAACTACTTTTTAGTAAGAGCTAATATATTTAGTAACCCTACAGCTCGATTTTGGTTAGAAACTCTATATATGTTACCCATCTATAGAGTAAGAGATGGTTTGCGTGCTGTTGCAAAAAATGATGAGATCATAGAAAAATGTGTTAACATATTAACAGGAGGTAATAACCCACTCGTAATTTTTGCCGAGGGCAACCATAGTTTAAGGAGAGCACTTCGCCCCTTGCAAAAAGGAATAGCACGAATAGCCTTTGCCACAATGGAAGCTAATAATTTTGAGATAGACTTGGCTGTAGTGCCTACGGGTCTTAATTATGGTCGGCATACTCGCTACCGGTCTGATATGTTGCTCAATTTTGGAAAGCCCATTTACCTTAAGCAATACACGGAGTTATATAAAGAAAACCCTAATAAAGCATATCAAGCGTTGATAAATGATGTTTTTAAGGAACTAGATGCACAGGTACTTTCCATTAGACCATCGAAACATTATGCTTCAATAGAAAATGAATGGCTTAACAAACGCTCTGCAAACAAAGACTTAATAGCCCAATTTAAAGCCGACAAAGCATTAATTGAAGAGATATCGAAAAAGTACACTGATGATGATGTAGTAATTCCGGAAGAAGCAAAACAGGAGCCTACTCCTGCCTTACCTTCTTTATTTTATCGAATCGCGATGTTTCCAATATTTATATACGGGTTTGTGAATAGCTTTATAGCGTATAAATTATTATATCTTCTACTAAAAAAGGTAGTGTCAGATATTCACTTTTATGCTTCGGTAAAAAGTGCTATAAACCTTATTATGGGCCCATTAGTATTTGGCACACAGGCATTTATTGTCTATTTATTAACAAATAATGCGCTTATTGCTGGGCTATATTTTCTATCCACTCCCTTTGCCACTATTCTTGCCTTCGACTATAAGTTTGCAGTTTTCGATCGTTTGCCTAGAATGAAAGGTTCAGCAGAATATACGCACTAAATACCTGTTCACCCAATTTGTAAATAAGCATGCCCATGGCATAAAAGCAACAACAATAAACTATTAAAGCCTCGGAGAGGCGAACTGTTTGTAGTCGTCTTACAGATTTAAATATCCAGCTCCGTAGGAGCGGCCTAAGTCAGCAACAATATGGAAAGGTCGCTCCTACGGAGCTAGATGGTGCATTTTATTCAATTCTACAGACCGGTCGCCTCTCTGAGGCTTTGTTGACTAAAATTGGGTAAACAGATACCGCATTAACTAATTTTCTACTAAATACTTTCTTTCTGCCGGCTTGGTTCATGCAAGTTTTCTAGGTTTCTTTGGGCAAGAATTTAAACAACCCCTATTATGCTATTTACTGCACTTTACCATTCTCATAAACTCGTTGTATTATTATTTGCTGCCATCTATTTAATTAAGACAGTATTATTATTGGTAGGCAGTACTAATGGGCTAGATAAGTTTACTAAGGTTATTAAAATACCCGAAATGGTAATCAGTCTTTTGTTTCTACTAACAGGCGGCTACATGTTAATGAATAT
The DNA here is from genome assembly GCA_964507315.1 of uncultured Roseivirgaceae bacterium. GTDB lineage: Bacteria > Bacteroidota > Bacteroidia > Cytophagales > Cyclobacteriaceae > JAKISE01. Next base: position 22,533 of record CAZDQR010000005.1, on the reverse strand, counting down.
TGCTTCATTCGATTTTTTGTTTATTCTAAAGCTAGCATTCGTGCTTGCTTCTATCCCAATAGCTATTATTGGATTTAAAAAGAAGAACAAGCTATTAGCCTCTATTTCCATATTTTTAATCTTGGGTGCTTATGGCATGGCCGAAGCGCGTAAGTCTAAAATGGGCAAGCGCCACGATTTTACTGAGGAAGTTATAACAAATCCTTCTGCTCAAAATTATGTGCTAAGCTTGCACGGCAAGGCACTTTACGGTGCTCAATGTATTGTGTGTCACGGCTCTATGGGAGATGCAGGTTTATCTGGTGCTAAGAACTTGCAAGTTACTAAGAAGACCGATACTGAGATTGCTCAAATTATTACTTTGGGTAAAAACACAATGCCTAGAATAAAGCCAGAACTTAATGACCAGGAAATGAAGGCTTTGATAAACTATGTAAGAGGCCTTAAAAAATAGCTAGTAAGTTGTTCTTTAACGCACGCGTTTTAAACGCGCGCTAGCGTAGGTTAAATATTTTAAGCCCTTGTTTCGGTTGCTTTCAAACGAGCGTTAGAAGAGAGAATGATTGATATCGATCCACTACAAGTTTTTAACCGATTTAATTAAGTTATTCCAAGTAGCTGAATCAAGAACCTGTTCTTTTTTATATTCCAACTCTTCGCAATAATTAATAATTGTTTCTGCACGCTCCTTAGGGTATGGGTGTGTACTAACCCAGGATAAGTATTCTTCTAATTCAGAATTACTCCCACTCAAAGTGTATAAAAAATCAGCAAATGCTGTTGGGTCTATATCTGCTTTAATTAAGTAATTTACAGATTTCAAATCAGCCTCTTCCTCCAACGATCTATCGTATGCCGAAGAGGTAAGTGTCTTAAGGGATTCGATTATAACTTGCGTATTCCCATTACCTGCTGTCATAGAAATAAGCACAGCTAAACCCATTTCTTTTACCAGTTTCTTCATTACGTGGTCCAATTGAATGTGAGCCAACTCATGCCCAATTACACCACTTAGTTCTGCTTCATTTTTTACTTCTAAAAGAAGGGCCGTATTAATAATTAAATGCTTGTTGGGTAACGCAAACGCATTTACTTCTTTTGAATCTATAATATGAAGGGTAATATCATCCGAATTAATATTATTTTCTTCGCAAATAATTGAAAACAAGCTATCAAGAGGAAATACAACTTCTTCTAAATCAACCTCTTTGTTGTTTTTATGAAAATACTCCCAAAACACCTCTCCTATTTTTTCCTCAGTAGAAGAGATATTGTCTTCAATATTAAAAATTGCCATCCAATCAATTTGCTGAATGGTAAATAGTGCGGCAAAAAAGACGCCAATGATAATAAGTATTTTAAATATTATTTTGTCCATTGCCTGGTTTGCAAATTATATCTGTAATATCTCCATAAAGCCACCAATGTACGTGTAAACCTTTTCTCGTTTGAATGGCAGTATATATGGTGGCAACAAATTCTGATAGGTTAAAAATAATTACAACTAGCATATAAGAGATATAATTATTAGAGACCGATTCACTACCAAATACGATAGAGACCGTCCACCAAAACCCATAACTGTTTACAAAAATTAACGATAACTGCGATAATAACGCCTGTGTAGCATGCCAACGTACAAAATAAGTGCCTTTGCGATTAGCAATAAAGAAAAACAGCGTTGCAAAAACATTAATAATAGGTATTGGCATACCTAGTATTACTGCCACTAACGACATTAAATAGCTAGATGAAGCGTTTTCAGCTTCATGTTCATTAGGCGTATATGCAAATTGATGGGTATTAATCATACGTCTTTATAAATGTTCCAAGCCCAATTTAGCAACACCAAAATAATGGCAGGAATTGCATATTTTTTTTTCTTAAAAATAACGTCTATATATTGATAAAATCGGTAGAGACTATTGTCTTTTTTAACAATATCCTTAAGTAGCCAAATTGGAGTAATTGCCAATCCAATAATAAGTAAAAGACCGAAAGGATTCCACAATAAGGATTCTATGATGTTGCCGTGCAATATTGGTTCTACGGCTCGGGTAGAACCACAAGAAGGACAGGGTATGCCAGCTACATTCTTAAAAATACATACTGTAAACCCATTTGAGTTTAAGTAGGTTGTATAATTATAATAAAGCCATCCATACCCTGCCAAACATGCTATACCCATAAAAGCATATAACTTATTACGGGTAAGCTCCACTATACTAGTGCTTGTTGGATTTTAATGAAATTCTTTTCACGTGTAGCTCCCATAATAAGGAAATAATCTACAATCGCCCAAATACCTACCCCCCCGCAAGTTAATAGTTTACCTATTCCTAAGCCTGTATCTCCAATCATAAAACGATCAATACCGATGGTTCCACCTAAAATTGAAACGATTAGGCTAGTTGTTGGGTCTTTGAATTGAAGAGTTTGTAATATCGACCATTTACCATCATCCATGGCAATTAATCTATCTCTGATTTGAATAAGGTGGTGACTTTCAAAGAATTTACCATTAGTCATGATAAACATATCTACTTTTTGTGCGTCCATTATAATTTTAGGTTAAGTTTTCTTACTCTTTGGCTTTTCAGGTTCTCCCCGTTTTTGAAAAAAAATTGGTTTGCGGCTCCAACGAGTATCAAATGCAAGAATTTAGTAGAAATATTATTTCGTATCAGTACTTATTTTTTTTGATTTATTAGCTCACTCAGTTATTAACGGCTAGCTCTATTTTAGTCCAGGATTTACATAAAAAAAAGCCCGAGTACCAACTCGAGCTTTTCAACCTAACCAACCAAAATATTATTCGTTTTACAAAGTATCGTAAACTCAACTATCCTAAAATTCCCATGAGGCTATATTGGGTGCAATGCTGAGTATGTAGTTCATGAGACCTTGATTATAATCCACGCTAAAATCATAGGCAGATTTCATATTTTTATCAGCTTCTTCCTTGTTAATTCCTTGGCGATAATCAGCCATGGCAGCATAATAATAATAGGCAGCATGAAAGTTCATATCCTCAACAGTTAATACGCCACTAGGCAAAGCCGCATCCTTGTTTATTGCTTCGGTGCTAATTTCTTTTAACAACACATATTCTTCGTCTTCAAGATAAATTTCCATTAGCGAATGGCGTACTCTTGCTTCATCTGCTTTGCCACTAGCAGCCATTCTGCCCAAATATCTATTTATTAAGGGCATTAAATTATCTAATGGCGCTCTAGCCATGTACGTTATAATGGCGTACTTATATAATTGCTCGTCATCATATTTTCCTGTAAAGGCAAGTTCGTCTAACTTAATAATGATTTTATCAAAACTTGTATCCTCAGTAGTGGTATGTAACGTTACTATTAAAAACGTTAACAGTTGTCTCTTTACAAATTCACTATTAACTTCGTCATAAGGCGAGCTAAAGGGCTCATCTGTAATCGTCATAGTATCCCAATCAATACTAAATGGCCTGTTCATATTATTAAAAGCTATTTTATATTGAACAAGAGCTAGATCATCTCTTCTTCGCTTTGGCCATTATCTCTTGCGCGACCGGCCATCATAGAATAAAAGATGCCGTAACCTAAATCTGTCGCTTGCTTTGCTAATGCTAGTCCTTGGTCTTTATCAACATACGTGTAGGTGTAATTAGCCAAATCTGAATAAACTTTGGCCTTTTTTAGATCGCTTATTTCAGGCTTGTCTTTAATTAGCTCTATGGTAGGGATATAGGAAATGCAGTGTGAAGCTTCTTTTAATCTACTTTGGATTGATTATCAATAATGGCTTGTATTCGATTGGCGAAATGCCGCTCTTGGGAGCTGGTAAAGCCTTTCTTTAAGTTTACAATAAAAACCTCCAGTAGTTGAGGCGAAAGATGGGCGATTTTCTCATCAGAGAGCACATATCTGCCATTATCATAGTTGGCAGGGCCATTTTGAGACCTTAGAAAATCATATTGTTTTAGGACGGAATATGTTTGATCTGAGCTAAGTGCCTTTGCGAAGGTAAATAGCCCCTTCTTTAACAATTCATTGTTTGGCCGATCTGCAGTCATCTTTTCAAGGATTATAAAATCGCTTGGATAATTTGGGTCAAAGCTTAAATACTCCTGAATAAACAATTGCTGTTCAGCAGAATTAGTATTAATTAAGCCCGCAATTTTTAAATAAAATGTTGCCGATTTATCACTTACTACTTCTATTAAATCTAGCATTAAATAGGCGTTCGCAGAGTCGAGTTTATTAGGATGAAATATTCTCTTATTGGATTTAAGCTCAATAAAGCCTACTTCTATTAAGTAATCGATGGGTTGCTCTTTTTGAAACCGGGATAGCTCAAAATCAGAATTCCTTGATTTGTGGTATTTAAAATAGACCATCCCAAAAATGAATATAAAAGCAAACGCAATTCCTAGTGCCTTGCTCCTAATTTCATTTTTAGTATCTGCTGAATTCATCTTTATGTTCTTATTTAAATCATCTTAAATATGAGCTGCAAAATTTTCCACTTCTGCTAGGTTTGCAAGGTTAAAATATTCCCCTCTAAACCAATTAACTCCTATAAAATTATATTGTTTACCAAAGGCTAATAAGCCTTGTATTAATCGATTCTCGTCCTGTTTGCCATCGGTTCTTCCTGCAATCCAAATATCGTTAAGAACATTGGTGCTACCCTCTAATATTACGCCTAAGGTAGCAGTGCCAAAACCTAATGGTATCTTATCCCCTTTCATTAAGCCAACTTTCTCCATTATGTATTGGTCGATTCTTGCAAACCCCGATTGCTCAAAACACTTACCTACCTCCTCTTTTAATAAGTTTCTATCAGCAGTTTGCACAGGTCGGCTACCTATGACCGTTGCCTCTTTAAACCCAGAAGGTTGAATATTATTTTCGCCTGCAATGAGTGTTCGAATTATTTCTTTTTTTATAAACTCAAGATTTTCTTTGGGAACTAATTCAATCATTAGATAATCCTCATCCCAAAGGTGAAGCACATTAGCAAATTCGTAGGCTTGTTCCTTTTTTGAAAATAAGCGAAATAGTTTTTCCCAATTCATAGCCAATGATTTGCTCTAAATTAGATTATTGGCATAGGCAAATTTGATAAGCCCTACCAAGGAGTTAGTTTGCGTTTTACGAAAAATGTTTTTGCGGTGTGTTTCTACAGTCCGTTCACTTATAAACAGCTCTTCCGCCATCATTTTATTAGAGTATTCTTGCGATATAAGTTTAAGAATTTCTCTTTCTCTATCAGTAAGTAGCTTAATTTCATCAGGCTGGTGGAGGCTTTGTATGAGTATATTATTGATATCATTACTCATGTATTTTTTCCCTGCACACACTGCTTTTATAGCATTTACAAGCTCAGAATGAGAATCCTTTTTTAGCATGTAGCCATCCACACCCTCTTTCAGTATTTCCTTAACTAAATGGGCTTCATCATGTTGACTAAGAACAATTACTTTAAGGGCAGGCTTTACTTTTTTAATTTTTCGGATTAAGGCTAGGCCATCACCATCTGGTAAATTATAATCGGAAATAAGTAAATCAACTTCTATTTTTAATAACTGCTCTATTGCCGAGTTCATAGTAGTAGCATTGCCAACCACTTCAAAATCAGCCACATCTGTAACCAATCTTTGTATGCCATCCAGCATCATTTCATGATCATCTACCAAGAATACGCGCATATCCTGAACCTGTTTTGTTAAAGATGATTTAAAGAAAGATAAAATTCCCATCATGTAAAAGTATTACCAAGTATTTCCTCTTGGTATCCCTTCTAACTAGGAAATTTGTATCCGTGCTAGCCCTTAGTAGTTGCGAACACTTGCTGTGGATTTAGGTTAATCGTAAGCGTAGAACCGCTTATGTTTGGTCTAGAATCAACCCATACTTCCCCTGTCATCAATTTTGTGCGAGATTGAATATTCTTCCAACCATTTCCTTTACTTTGAGTAAGCAAGTTAGTATCAAAACCTGCTCCATTATCTTCGATGGTTAGCGTTAGCTCCTTGGTATCTTGCGTTAATTGCACCGTAATTTTAGTGGCAGAGCCATACTTTAAAATATTATTGGTCCATTCTTGAATTACCCTATACAGCGATACTTCAACTATTTCTGCGAGTCTTTCTTCCATGCCAAACACATGTAATTCTACTACCACTTTACCAGCAAGATTAACTCGAACAGCGAATTCTTTAACGGCTGCGACTAATCCACTTTGCAAAAGTGTTTGCGGCATTAAATCAAAACAAATGCCTCTAAGTTCATCATTCATTTTATCGAGCATACCCTTCGTTTCCTCATAAACGATGGTTCTATGTTCAAGGTCATCGGTTCCATTGCCAATAATCCTATCAACATTCATTTTTAGAATAGAGATTACTTGACCAAAACCATCGTGTAAGTCCGTGGCAAACCTTCTGCGTTCTGTTTCCTGCGAATTGATTGCTGCTTGCAATTGGAGTTCACTAAATTCAAGAGCCTGCTCACGCAATGCCACTTCTTGATTCTTTTTTTGTTTATAAAAATAGAAATAGGCCACTGCTATTACTAATAGTATAAATGTTACTAGGGCGATAATAGTTAGTGTGCGGTTTGTTAAATCAGCCTCGCGCTCCCTTAATTCACTATTTTGCAAAGCAATTTGTCGTTCTTTACTCTCAGAATCATACTTTGCTTGCATTTCAGTTATGTTGCGCTGATTTTCCTCGTTTAGAATAGTATCGTTAAGGGCAATATATTTTTCTAAATTATCATAGGCGTCACTAGATTTTCCTGTAATCCGCTGTATTTCTGCCAATGATTTCAGTGCTTCTTTTTTCGCATTGATATTTGCTTTTTCATTAGAAATAGTTAACGCTTTTTCAAAATAGTTGGTCGCTGATGTATAATCTTCTAGTGCTTTATAATTTCTGCCTAAGTAATAATAAATATCTCCATAAAAATTCTTTCTACTTTGGATACGATACTCATTTTCAGCTTTCTTAAAATTATTTATAGACTCTTTAAACTCACCTTTCTTGAAATAAGCGAGCCCAAGGTTTTGATAGGTATAGCCAGGATTGTTCAATTTTATAAACTTACCAAGATATAGCACTTGCACACTGCAATAGATGATTGAATCAGGTAAGTCTAGTTCTTCATAAACAGCACCCATATTGTTTAGGGCAATAACCATTTCTAGTGTGTCCGAAGCATCTGTATTTAACTTTAGATTATTTTTAAAATATTGGAGCGCTATGTTGTAATCTTTACGATAGTAATAAAATCCCCCTATTAAGTTGTTTACATGATTAATCCCTTTGGGGTCGCTAATTAATTCAAATAGTTCTCTTGCCTGCAACGCATTAGAAACAGCTGAATCAAATTGATACAAACCATTATAAGAGCCGGCTAAATTAACAAAGCCTTTGCCCATTTCTAAAGAATCTTGGATTGAGCGGTTAAGTTGTAATCCTTCTGTGTAATAGTATATAGCGCTATCAAAATTACCTCGAGCATAATTTGACATGCCTCGGAATTTTGAAGCTACTGCTTTTTGCTTTGTAAAGTTTGTGCCTGATAGCACTTTATAAATGGAATCAGACTGCGAATTAAAGAAATCTACTTCACGGTACTGAACTCGAAGTTGTTCTAAATAAATATCAAGTTTAGTAGTATCTTGTTGTTGTGCAAAACTTACATGGCCATTAGAAAAAGTAAGGAACAATAAAAGAAGCCGTGAATACATTGATTATATGATAGGTTAAACCCAAAGATAATCCAACCACAATTCAGTAAGTAGTTATGAGCAATAAAAAAGATAGCCAAGGCAAGTAAAATCTAAGCAGTTTTAATGCTGCAAATTATAAGGCAAATCAATTAGAAAAATTTGCTAAAATGGCAATATACTATAAAGAGATATTTGGTGTGCTTGTAATTGACCTTGTTCGGGTCTAAAATTCTGCCCAAAAGTGTAACCCAGAGCAAAGTTAGAAACGTCAAATAAAAGACCTAAATGGTATTTATTCGTATCTCCACCGGCTAAAAGAGAAATCATCTCTTTCCACTCTACTCGTATATCTGCACCATAAATAAAATTATTATTATAGGTATCTAAATTAGCAGCGGCTGTAATAATAACATCATTGCCAACTGCAAATGGATACCCTGCCCGAACAATTATTTCGTCAAAATTAGCTTCATTATTCTTTAACAAAGTTGGAGCTGCAATATTTAAAAATAAGTTACCATCCAATATCAAGGTAACACCTGCATTTAAGTGAAGGTTAAAGAAGCTTTCTCCACTATTTAGTAACGGATCCTGCTGATCGATAAATGATAAGGCGGCATAATCATAATTCATATTATAAATACCAAACCCTAAACCGAAGGCCATATTTAACCTACTGCTAACATCAATTTGGTGTGCGTAACTCACATTTATGGTAGTAGATTGAAGAATATCTTGCTTTGTATTTAATATTTGAACTCCTACTACTGCGGTTGCCACTTTTTGCCTACTCCTTCTACTTCTCCCCTTAGGAGCTCTTATTCTTTGTTGGAATAAAGGCATTCTCATACCCGCAACAATTGATTGCGGAGTAAAACTGCTTGTGCCTCTTGCGTCATATCCTACATAGGCTTGAAAATCGGAAATAAAGGTTGTTGTTGGATTATATACCCAAGGTAGTATGGCTTTACTGTTATCAAATGCTCTGATTTGAGAAAAACCTGAGATTGAAATTACAAGTAAAATAAGCGTTCCAAAATATTTCATAATCTGTTAATTAAGTCGAAACCAATGCCTTAATAAAGCACTAGTATATCGCCATTTATGGTAGTGTTGTTAGTAGTGTCGGTAATTACATAATAGTATTTACCTGTATCGAGCCGTTTGTCTTTATAACTGCCATTCCAATCGTTATTATAGCCTACAGATTCATATACTACTCGTCCATTTGCATCGTAAATTTTAAAATCGTGATTGCTATATTTAAACACATCTTGCACGATCCAATTATCATTTTGACCATCGTTATTAGGGGTTATTACATTAGTGCTCTTAAAATCATCATTTCCATCAGTTTGCCTGTTTGCAACAATTATTTTATAGGCATTAAACACTGATTCATCTTGTGAAAGCACGTTATAGGCAATTGTATCTGAAAAGTCTAGTACTTCTTCTCCTGAAAGCTGAAGTACATTATCTACATACATATTAGCTCCATTACTTATTATAAATTCTGGCATTAAATTGGTTAAATCCTCATCATATTCAACTAAAATATTAACCTGATCGGTTATAATATTGGTAGATAACGAATCAATACCAGTAAAGAAAAAGTTCTTTATTTCAGCTTGATTACTGAGTGCAGGGCTTGCTAAGCTAAATGCCTGAAAAACAGAACCTAGTTGCTGATCTATTTTAAAACTAAGCTCCATAGCAACATCAACCTCAGTGCTTGAGTTACTATCATAAATTTTGAATTTGAGCACTTCATTTTCTGTATTTGCATATACCGTTATAAAAGCCAAATACCGATCAGCAGATTGGGCATATAGCACATTGGCTACGCCACGAACTTCATTACCTACAAATGCAGCTACTTTGTCTTCCTCCTTAGATAATGTAGTTCCGTTTACATTTAAAAAGGCTGTCATCGTCATAGAATACTGATAATTGCTTGGATCAACTGTCCAATTGGGGCTTTGAGCCATAACATCCATTGAAAAGCAGAGCAATGCTACTACCACCAAATTGCCCTTAGTGTGCTTTAATACAAAAAATAATATATGATTTAAATAGCTCATCTATTTCTTAATTACTTTAAACACTTCTTTCTTTTCATTGATATTTACCGACAATAGATATAACCCCGGAGGCACATTTGGCTCTACCGATAACTCATTATATCCTTCAACAGCCTCGTACGAATTGCGATACATTTCCTTACCAGTAGCATCAAGCAAAACAATATCAGCTGTTTGTTTAAAGTTGGCACTAAACTGAACTTTTAAGTTATTTGAAAATGCATTTGGATATACACTTATACCTACATCTTCCACACTTAGTAAAACAGGATTTTTAACAGTTCCTAGAAGCATATTTGCTGTAAACTTAATACTGGTAGAAGTGGCAATCTTCGAGATCTCATCTCCAAGGTAAAAGAACAGTTGGTCTGTTGGCCTATTATCTCCATATATAGTAATGAAGCTGAGATTTTTACCATCCATCCTCATAATTTCTGATTTGCCTCTTATTTTACCTTTAGAATCCAAAACCCATACCGTAGTAAAAGGCTCATCTGAAACTATTTCAGCAACTACACTTAGGTTGTGTTCAAAACTTCTCCAACCATCAAATTCTATTATTGAATTTTCTCTTGAAGAACTAGTACGGGCATTGATGAAAATGTTGGGGTAGGTAAATGATTGATCAATGCTGGACTTAAGCATATACCCTTCTCCTGCAATCATATAATCAAGCGTGCCCGACCAACCTACAACAGGGTCGTAAATAGCAAACGCCTGTTGATTTTTGATTACATCTCCTTCGTTGGCCTCTAGCAATGCTAACGTTTCGTTTACGCTTACATTATTACTTAATGGGTAAGCTAACCAGTTCCAACCATTTCTTACATCAAATGACCACGTATCAATATCTACTTCGGAACCACTTAGTAAAAGTGTATTAGATTCTGCCAATTTTATTTTAAACATCTCAGCTGTTGAAAGCCCTCCGTCATTAGTCAGAGAACCATTCCAACCCGTATTGGTTTCATATAAATCAAAACTCGTTTGGCTCTTAACCATATCGTTATTTGATAGTTGCATAGAGTTAGTTAACTCGTTTAAATCACCCAACTTCGCATCCTCCGTAAATATTGATACCCAAGACCAACCTTGATTAAGGGAAAGGTTTTGCTCAATGAACAAAGTGTTTTCAAACACCACAGGCGATGATTTAAAGCCAAGTACTTCATTTTGAATAAATGTATAGGAAGAAGCTCCGTCCATTGTTGCTTGGCGAATTTTTCCAGCTCCCGCGTCCCAAATTTTAAAGGTAATTTCTTCTCCAGAAGAGGCATTGCTAAACACATTTAGGTAGAGGAAATATTCATCATAATTTTGGTCGAAATCTAAATTAGCAACACCTCTTAACTCAGTACCTGAAAAGGCTGCCAGCTTTGTATAGGAATCTTCAGAAAAGCTTCCGTTGATTTTAATTTTTCCAATAATATTCATGTTGTACTCAAATGAGCTTGGGTCAACATCCCAAATAGGCGCATTGCCTAAGACTCTCAAGTCAAGAATAATTTTTTCATCGAAATTAAAATCAGTATCTAAAAATAAATCCAAAGAATATTGCCCAATAGTAAGCTCGGGTACCACACTAAGTTCAATTAGTTCTGAGCTATTGGGTTCTAATGTGCCAAACGTTTTACTCACTTCCAGCCATTGAGGCACATTTTCAATGCTGTAAGGCTGCTGTTTCCCTCCTTTGTTAAGAATGGTAATTTCAAAATTATAAGGCTCGGCTGCTTGCTTTTCAATGCTTAATTGTTGGCCTCCATCATTCACAAACCAAGAAACTTCATTACGCCTTACAAATGCTGTCCAAGTTATTGGAGAAGCTTGCCTATTGCCATAGACATCGAACATACGATCTATAGTAATATCTATAATCTGTCCTTCCAGCACCGACCAATCACTTATTAGTGGCGTAATAATCATTTCATCTCCATTAATTACGTGTTGTACTTCAAAGGAAAGGTATGGTCTGGATAGTTTAATTTTAGGTGCATCGGTTGAATATGTTACGGAACCAGCATTTAGTACAGCATTAGAAGGCAGTACGGTTTCGTTGGCAGCCAAATGGTAATACTTAGGCCCATTTGAGGTTACAGGGTCTGGTTCATTCATTCGAGCGTACAGCATAAGCCCAATAGAATTAAAATCTACTTCATTAAATCTATCACGGTCAATTTGCTCGGTGGCTCTTGCCATATTCCATAAACGTACTTCATCAATTTTACCGGTAAAGACCTCATCCACAGTTTCATTATTAGCACTGTCAACAAAGCCTCTAGCACCTATCCAATACTTATTGCTCGATAACCCACCGATGCTTACCACTGGGCTTGATGATTCCAGAGAAGCATCTATATAGGTTTTTAAAGAACCAGTTCTACGTAATATAATTGCTACATGATGCCATGTATTATCAGCCAGATTAGTGTTAGATAAGGTATATTGAAGTCCTTCACTATTGAGTTGGAGCATTCCATTTTCTAGGCTTACCGCCCATTTGTTCATAGATCCATTGGATTGAACCTGATCCTCTCCATTTCCTCTACCATTTGAGAATATGGTGGCTTTTTGGAGATTGTCCGTTTTAACCCAGAATGACAGGGTTATGTCCATCAAATTCGTGAGTTGAACAAAACTAACATCATCTAACTCCTGGTATTGCCCACTAGCAAACTCATAAGCCGTTCCTTTGGGCTTAATATCCCAATCTGCTGTTAAAGCAGCATGATTATAACGTGCTAAATCTCGTACAAATTCACCTTCCCCTTCATTCATTGGCCAATAGCCAATTAGATCTCGTTCAGAACCTGTGAGCTCATTAAACTGAGCTGCATATGCTTCTGAAAGGTTGAGTGACTTAGACCATAATCGAAGGTCGTGTAAGTTTCCAATAAATGTATTTCCACCAATTATAAGTGAGTTTGTATTGTTATTGGCAGCACCTGCCACCTCATTTAATACTCCTAACTCCAGATCATCTTGATAGATTTTCATTTGTTTACTAGTAGCATTATAGGTTAATGTGTAATGATGGAATGCTTGATCGTTCGCAATTGTCTCTGCTAGTAATTCTCCTCCAAAAGTCCACTCCATTATGCCATTATTGAGTACTACATTTATACCATTTGTTTGGTTAAAAAGAACTCCAGAGCCAGTGGTTTGGTTTTGTAACCAAAATTCCATGGAGAAATCACCTGTGATAATAGCAGGTTTTTCAATTTCTATGGTATTATCAACTCCTTCAAAATGGACAGAAACGTTATGATTAATCTCTTGTTGATTCGTTTCTCCTTTAATTTCAATTTTACTTATTGCAGAACTATACACTACATCTTCGCTAAACTGTGTGCGTAAATCCTCCCCAGGCCCCAATATCCCATTGGTAGGCGATGGGGTTCCAAATTGCACAGGCACGTTCAAATCTACTGTGCCAGTAATAACGTCAGAAATAAACTCGGTTCCATTATCGCATTGCGAAATAGCTCTTAATTCATAACTACCATCTGATAAGCCAAGTGCCCCAATATCCCAAGAGAAGTTACTTTGACTGGCATTTATTACTATCCCATTGTCTTCACCTTCAATAATGGCAGCATCTAATAGTGATTGGTTGTTATAGAAAGAGTGTAGGCGCGTCCAAGAAGAGGAAGTTGATTTACGATACTCCAACCTAAAATCTTCGAAACTTGAAAATGTTTGGTCGTACCCAAGCATGCTGACATTTATAGGGTTAGTTGAATTATCTGAATTATAAGCATCACCGGCATTAAACACCCAATTATTCAAAGGGTTATCTATTTCTACTGCAGTACAAGAAGGCCTGAATATGGCTGAAATAGTTACCTTTTCAGAAATATTATCACATAAAGAGCTTAGCACAATGTCGATGTCCTTATACTCATACACATCAGAAATAGACTTTTCCAGTGTTAGGGCAAACTCAATTTTTTGTCCATAAGGAACAGACACAATTGTACCATTAGGCGCAATGTTTATGATGGCATTACTTTGGTTGGTGGTATTATCTACATATAGTAAAAAGTTTGCATCTGACTCTGTAACCGTGTTATTCTCCAAGATCAACACGAATTCTGCAGCACGAGCTTCTGGTACATCAGTAACACTGGCAACTGCTACAGATATGCCAGGTACTTCTATTCGTTGGGTTGCATAACTAATTTGGTCACCTCCTGAATAAATCACACCAGCCGTATCAGAAGCGTACGTATACTCACTGTTATTATAAAAAAGAGTCTTGTCAATTCCTTCATACGGGCAAGATGTTCTTCCACCAATCACACTAAAAACAGGCCCGTTACCATCAAAGGCATTAACAACATCAACACTTAAAAAGTTATTAGCATCATTATCTTTTAATGTATAGCTAATTACGGTTGTTTCTGTTTCATCCTCACTTAAAGCACTATTCATAGATGTATTTAGTGTATTGGATGTGTTTAGGATAATTCCTGCTTTATTTAGTTCAAACCCAAAAGCTGTTTCTAATGAAGCATTTATATCAAACTTTATCTTTCTAGTTTTCGTTTGAGCTATTGAAATTTCGCTAGAACTTGTAAACTCCCCAACCCCAGCATCAAACGAGATATTTTTCAAAAATTCATCCTCCAGAAAATCTAATTTGGTTTGAAGGACGCCTTTTTTCTGATTTAAGAAAACTTCCGCAGCTGCTAAGGATTGAATTCCAACAGGAACAATATTTAATGCACCAGTATAAAGACCTCCTCCAACTAGTCCAGCTCCAATGTCCCTGATCGTAGTAAGGTAATCATCTAGAGCTTTGACTTCTTTCTCTAAATTTGATTTAATTTCATCTTTATAATTCTCTCTATCATAAAGAGCTAGGTATTTTGTCCGCTCATTATCTTGAATTACTTTTTTCCATAAGCGAATCTGTTCAACATACTGATTTTTCGTTAATACTCCTGGAGTTCCTGGTACAATACTGCCTACATCGATACCTTCAATGATTTTTTCTAATTCTGGAATTAAAATTGTTAAAATATGATTTTGAGAGTATATAAAAAATGTTTCGGATGGCTCTTCAGAGAAATAGAATGCCTTTTGTTTACTAATATTAATCGTTTCACCGTTGGCATTGGTTAATACTAAGGAAGGCGAACTGCCCAATTGAATTTTACTTACTTTAACATTATCATACGAACCATAAAAGTAGTTTTTAGAGTTACCAATGTATAAATCTGCTTTACTGCCTACAAACGATGGGTCGTCACTGGTAGAGATAGTTTGGTTAAAAGTGTAAGTTTTGCTAATGCTTTTTCCGTTGGTGGATTCCACACCTAATGTAATGCCAGCTTGAATATTATTAACACTTTCCGCTTCAATTACTGGGCCTGCTAAGCCACCGCCTGCCGCAAACTTAACTCCCAATTTATACTCTATTTTGGTTTCAGCGGTTTGCCCAATATTAAACTCCATATCTTCTGTAAAAGAAATACTCTTGCCACTTTCAATAGTAGCTGAACTATTGGAACCAGGAGGATCTCTTAAAATAATATCGGGATAATCAGGCGCTTGTGTTACAAAGGTTTGGCTTCCATCGGATTGGCCTCCTAAGATAATTCCTTCGGCATTATAGTTTCTTGCATTAAAATCCTGCCCCTTAACACGATACTTAATATCTATTGTACGCGTAAATGGGGCTGAAATGGAAGGAAGACCTGCCTTAAATACATATTTAGAAATACTTGAGTTTTTAGAGTCTACCGTTAATTTTTCAGAATCAGTTAATGCTAGATTGTTAGTAATTATAAATTCACCATCAACAATAGCTACTAAATCAAAAATGGTATCGGTAGCGTCTATATTAATATACTCTTCAAATGTTTCGAACACAATGGCATAAGAATCAAACTGTGTATATACGGGATATTGAAAACCCTCCGTAGAGATGGATACTTCTTGAGGGTTTCCATTGGCATCATCCTGAATAACAAGCACTTCTATATCAGACGATTGGGAAATAACTTTAAGAACAGGTGTAGAACGGTAAGTGAAGCTCTTAACAAAATGGTAAGGTTCTGAAAATACTTGAATACTATCTGCATTAATATAATCACTAGAGACAGGATCAGTTGGAGTACTTAGATTAACTGTTTCGTTAGCTTGTAAAAGCTGAATGCCCGCATTATTTATAACACCTAAACCCGTAGATTGATCAATTGTATAGCTTATTGGTAAAAGACTGGCTTTGTACTCTCCTGTTTCAGGATTAGTGGTTATTATATGTTCCAGCTCACCAATACCTGGGGTTCCTCCAAACGGCAAATAACTCAATTTTATATTGGTCTGACCAATATTATTGATAGAACTAATAGACACTGTTTCCTCTTCAGGAGTGCCAACATTATACGTTTCACTAAGGGTTCCTGCAAACCCAAACCCAATTGGTTTTGCCGATTCTATTGTGCCTCCTACTACCCTGCCCACCAAACTTACTTTAGTGGTATCTAAAAAAGTAACGCTTGATTGTTGGTGTTCAAAAAAATCAAACAAATCATTGCCATCAGCCCGAGCTGCAGGAAAACGGCCTGCGTGAGTAAAACCATGTTTATCGGATCTTACTTCAATATAATGGTTACCAATTGGCACTTTAATGCTAAAGAAACCTTCTTGATCGGTTAGTACTGGTCTGTTATCCTTATCCAATACAATATTGCCATCGATATATACATTAGCACCAGCAACAAATACTTTTGGAGTTTCTAATAACTCACTGGTGAGCATATCATAAAAATAAGCTCCTTTGCTAACCAACTGCTCTGTATTACTTATTATAGCTGTGTATTGGTTATAACCAGCTTCTGATACACTTCCTGAGGTTACATTGGCAGCTACTCCTATTGGGGCGAACACACCTGTGGTGGTATAATAAGCTTTTCCCAAAAAGTCGAAGGAAGAAATATCTTTAAAGTTTATTTTATTTAAGACCTCGGCTCCTGAGCCTAAAAACCCTAGTTGCTGCGATGGCTCAAATTGATGAACACCATACATAGGTGTTATGGTGTAAGATTCTCCCGTGCCTGAATACGGTATAGCAGAGATGATGTAATTTCCTTGAGCATCGGTTACTCCTAAAATGCCTAGTTGCGATGAGGTAGGTTTATCAGAAGACCAAGTGCCATTAATTATTCGTGCATGGTTTTTATTAAATGCAAAGCCAATTTTAGAAATATCATAGGCATAATCCCCTACTTTTTCATCACATCGTAAGTATGAAATAAGGCCAGATTCTGAACCGCCCAAATAGCGTTTAAAGTCTGTACGGATAGTATTTTCATCTAATACCTTATCCCACATGCGCACTTCATCTACATTGCCTTGCAGGCCTTCTGCTACTCTAACATTTGCAGTTTCAAACCCTTGAAACGTGTATGTACCTGAACTAATAATTGATGGTTTATTGGAAACAGAAGCTGGTAAATTTGCAACATAGGTTTCATCAAGGAGCCTTCCATTAAGGTAGAAAATGGGCAAAGAATCCTTTTCTAAAATAATGGAAATATGCACAAAATTTTGAGAAAAATCGTTTTGAGGTAACGTAGCGTCAGAAAAGGCATTAAACAAATCATCTCCTTTGCCATCTACATTACCCGTAGGGTAATTATCACTTAGTACAACTGTTCTTGTTGCTCCACCAGTAACGGTAGTCGTTAACGAAAGGCTATTGGGTGTAGTTACGTATGAAACTGAAATTTCATCAGTTGTCCGTTGCTCATCTTGCAGTTTAAATAGAATCGCGTTGGTATTCTCATTCAACTTAACCCAGGTTTGCAAGGAAACAGTATTATTCAACTCTTTGTTTCTCAGCCCAACAGACAAAAAACTAGTGTTGCCAAAAAGGAGGCTATTGCCAAAACTTAAATTAGCTCCTTGAGGATCTGCTCTAACCACAATATCTTTTACTGGGTTGCCGCCATCGAAACTAATATTACCCGTAACCACTCCTGTAGGGTTTCTGTACCCAATTCCAGTTATATATGTCACGTACCTTTTAGGAATAGATGAGACACCAAGCACTTCTATTTTATACTCGTATAATACGCCTCCTTGCGTATTAAAATCTTCATAATTATACGAGTCGCTTGAAAGCGTAGCAATAACTATGTAATTATCAACATCATTTAAGTTGGCTTGATCATACACCCTGCGGTGCACCTTTATTTGAGTAACCTTAGTTGTATTATTTCTAATGGTCCAATTTATATCTATTTTATCACTGAAATATCCTTTTGAAATTTCAAAATATTGCTCATCGAAAGTAAGTGGTATGTAGGCCACATCCCAGGGATAACGTATACTTAAGGTAGTGCCTTGGCCATCAATATCATTTATACTATAGGGTATAGCTCCACCCACTTGTAAATACATATGTGCTCCACTAGGATCAGCGGTTAAGGGCACTTCTTGCTTAGCTTCATTTCCTGTAAATAGCTGAGGATCTGAGCTCTGCGCTAATAACCAACTAGCAGCTAGCCACAAGCACAACGTGAAAAATAACTTTTTCATCTTAGTTTGGATTTAATATGTGCTTATAACTTAATGATGTAGTTTACACCATAGTTTACAGGGCGCGTTTCTGTTGTTCCTGTGTTGGCCGTTGAACCTGTAATAGAATGGTCGTGCCCACCACCCGCATTTGTATTTCTATTATGAGTTCCATCACCGCCATTTTTGTCATATCTGTAGTTACTACCGCCATCTCCATCATCGTAAGATTTTTCTAGAGGGTATGTAGTAGTATGAAGATGCCCGCCTGAATTTGAAGGCACATCCAATGTTCCTTTAGAATGTAAATGACTTTTAAGCCCATCTTGTTGAATAGCTCTAAGTGCAGGCCCTGCATGTCCAGCACCTGCATTACCAGTACCACGTAAAAACATACCTTGTAGATTTGGTGCATTAGCGCCAATAAGGGCTACTAAATTATTGGAGCCCGTAATGCCAGCTAGTGCTCTACCATCGCAAAGAACCCAACCTCTTGGAATATTAATTTCTGCACCTGCAAAAGCAATAATAGTACCTGTAGGAACTCCGTTTTCAGCACTAATAGCATAAGGTGCATATTGTAAGGGTCCATTAGAGACTTCTACTGGAGCTCCGTTATAATCCACTGTGATTATAAGTTTCATTTGTACCTGTCTAAAAGGTATATCAATAAAATCTCCACTACCGGCCAAGATATTACCTGTTCCTATAATATGTGAAAACACACCATAAGGATCTGTTTTAATCGTAATGTTTTCTTTATAATAAGAAGTTCCCCCTCCGTCTTCAAGTATTTCAAACGTAAAGAGTAAGGTCGCATCAACCAATGCTGCCTTTTGTGCATCACGCGCAACACCTTGCACAGATATGCCTGGCTGAGCAATTAATGAGGAAAAAGAAAACAAGAAAATAATTAATGATAGAATGGTTTTCATGATAGCGGTTTAAGTAAATGAAAATTGGCCTTTGTATAAGCAATCCTTGAAAATACATAAAATATCTCAATTCAATAACAATTATAGCCTTAAAGTGGCACTTCTATATGCTCCATTTCTGTCATAAAAGGTTTCAAAACTGTCAATTAGGAATTACAACTTTGCTGTTTGAGCTAAAAGTAAAAAAGCAGTAACATTGGGTTTATAATTACCTTTAAGAGTTGTATTCTTAGGCTTTTGTTAAAACAAATACACTATTCGTTACCTCCTCACATATGTATAAGTATCGCTTTGTAATAACATTTATTTCCCTCTTTTCAGGAATTACCTTGCCTCTATTTGCTCAGCCTTCATCTTACCTAGACAGTTTACTAGCAAAAAGTAATCAAATACAAAAAGACACAAATTATATAAACGTATTAGGAAAAATTGCTGTAGAGTACACCTATTCTGATACTGAAAAAGCAATGGAAACAATTAGTGAAGCTTTACAGCTTTCTACTAAATTAGAGTATCCTAGCGGGGTTGCTATGTCGCAGGATATTTTGGGAATTGTGTATTTTGATATGGGCAAATTGGATTCTGCTCTTTATTATTACCTAAAATCGCTAGACTATTATAAGAGTACAAACAACCGTTATATAGAGTGTAAATTATATAATAAGATTCTCCAAGTATATACTACCTCAAGGAACTTTGAAAAAGCAACAGAGTACAGTGATTTAGCAACTGCTTTAGCTGAAAGCATTGATGACTATCGATTGAAGGGCAATACAGCCAATGGTCGAGCAAGCGTATATATGGATAATGCGTGGGATAGATTAGACAAGGGCGATTCAGTTGCATTTGCAGAATACTTCAGAAAGGCTTCTCCGTATCTGCTGCAAGCCAGCACCTATTTTGAGCAGGATGGCTATGCCAAAGGAAGTGCTCTTGCCTTTGGTAATTTGGCTTATGTAGAGTCTTCTCTAGGTAATTATGATAAAGCCTTAGAGTATTCATTAAGGGCTACCGATTTTTTTGAGAAAAATAATTTCAAAAATTATCTCTCCTTATCTTATAATCAAATATGCTCGATCTATTTAGGTAAAAACGACTATGATAAAGCACTTATTTACGCAAAGAAAAACCTTGAGATTAGCCTTGAAATGGGAAATCCCTACGATGAGCATAATGCATATGACAACCTATCCGAAATTTATGAAAAACTAGGAGATTATAAACAATCCTTATTCTATAGAAAAAAAATGTACATCGCTTCTAAAGAAATGTTTAACATGGATAAAGAGGAACAAATTTCAAACATTCAGAGTACTTATGATATTGAAAAAAAAGAGCAAGAAAACCTCTTACTTAAGCAACAAGCTGAATTAGACAAACAAGCTATTCAAAAACAATATGCCATTACCGTTACCGTAGCAATAATTCTCTTATTAGTAACAGTATTAGCCTTTATTGCTTACAGGGCCTATACTATTCGAAAACAAGCTGCATTAAAAATCGAAGAATTAAACGCTACACAATCACGGTGGTTTACAAATATTGCACACGAGCTGCGCACACCTTTAACGCTTATTCTGGGTCCTATAAAAAACGTACTTACTAGTTCTAATCAATTATCTGCTAATGAAACCAAGGAGCTTGAAATTGCTCATAAAAACGGGCAACAGCTTTTAAAATTAGTAAATCAAATTCTTGATATATCTAAAATGGAAATTGGCCAATTATCCTTAGATACAAAACCTATAAACCTTTCCACCTTAGTTCGTCAATCAACTGCATTTTTTAGTTCGTATGCTGCGTTTAAACATATTGAATTAATAACTGAGATAGAACATAATATTTACACATTAGTCGATGAAGAAAAAATTAAAAACATACTTATCAACCTTATATCCAATGCATTAAACTTTACTCATAATAAAGGATCGGTTACGATTTCTGTTAATTATGATGAGCCTAGCCAGCTGATATATGTAATTATTAAAGATAATGGTGATGGAATTTCACCAGAGGACTTACCCAACATTTTTAACCGATTTTATCAAGCCAAAAATAAAGGAAGTTTACACCAAGGTGGCTCGGGCATAGGGTTAGCACTTTCTATGGAATTTGCTAAACTGCATGGGGGTAAGATTTCCGCCAATAGTATTTTAGGAGAAGGAAGTGAATTTATGTTAGAACTGCCCATATCTTTAGAATGTGCAGAGCCTAAAGAGGAAGAAGAAGTGATAATAAACGATACATTAAGCGCAAGTACTCCTTTGAGTATTAGAAGCTCAGAAAAGCCTAATCTGCTTTTGGTTGAAGACAATCCTGATATGCAGGAATACATAAGTAACAGTCTAAAAGATCAGTATCATATTGTTCGAGCGGTTGATGGTGTAGATGCATTAGAGAAATTAAAGAATTATACTCCAGACCTTATTATTTCTGATGTAATGATGCCTCGTATGGGTGGATTGGCTTTTGCTAATAAAATTAAGGAAAGTAGCAAATTCAAGATTATTCCATTTATAACGTTAACCGCTCGTGCAGATGAAGAGGCTAAACTAGAAGCTCTACGAATAGGCATTGACGATTATGTGGTTAAGCCGTTTAATTTGGAGGAGTTAAAAACAAGAGCGAATAACTTGCTAGTAAACTATAAGGAAAGAAAACTAGCACTAGAGGAAAGAAAATCTAGGATGGATGAGGATAAGAACCTCTCTTACGAGGAACAACTAATCCAAAGACTTACTGACAAAGTAAATGAGCACATTGATGATAACTCTTTCTCTGTTAAAGAATTGGCCGACTATGCGTCTATGAGTGAAAGCACTTTACATCGAAATTTAAAAAAAGTAACAGGTTTAACTCCTGGCCAGTTTATGAGAGAAATAAAGCTGCAAAAGGCACTAAGTCTGTTTGAACTAAGAACTTATAAAACAATTTCTGAGGTTGTTTATGCAGTAGGATTTGATAATAAAACACACTTCGCAAAACTCTTTAAAAACAGATTTGGCAAAGTGCCCTCTGAATACTTATCCTAGATTGCAAAAAGATAGGACAAAAAAATAGGGCCAAACTCGTTCGTCCGACCCTAAGATATAACAACCGCTATACTATGAAATGTTATTAGGCATTTCAAAGGTGCGTGGTTTCTCAAAATTTTATACTGATATAAGTCAGTCTTCCGAATGATCTTTGTCTGACTTTGCTTTTTTATCTTCAAAAAGGATGCGAACTGCAGGAGAATAGGTGTCATCGTACTGCCCAGAGCG
>CAZDQR010000004.1:0-31280 GCA_964507315.1 uncultured Roseivirgaceae bacterium | reverse complement strand
TATGCAATTTACAAAGATTATATTATGTAGCTAAGTGATTATCTCTAATAATTAAATCTAACACCAATGGAGTTTAATGGCTCAAATAAGCTTAACCAGTATTTTTGATTTGAAAAAAGCTCTTTATCCATTTGCGTACTTTCAATTTGAATTAAATTCACCATCCCAAATCGATATCTTGTTTCTGCAAATAGTATAATATTATCAATAACCCTTATGCCAATTTCTAGGCTTGGTGCAAATCCTACATAATTTTTTCGGTGATTTATTTCATACGTGGGGGGGTAATCGACCCAATATGTGCCTTGGATGGTCGAAAATTCGCCAAACAATTCTAACCCATAGGTTAAAAAAACTCGCTTGTCTCTTTTAGATGAAAATTTTACGCCAGTCCTAAACTCCAAGCCCTGAATATCCGAGGTTTCATGGGTAAATCCACCACCAGAGTCTATTGATGTATTTACTCTCCTTAACCCAACAAAATAACTCAGGTTTTTAGCAGGAGTATAGCTTATATTAAATCCATTGAAGTAGGTAAATTCATTTAAATAATTATCTGCCCCAAATAAAACTGGGGTTCTTGCATATCGTGCTAGATTCAAATCAATAGAAATTTTATTTGCAGATTGACTATAACTGCTTGTATAAAGAGCTAAGGTAATTATCAGAGTTGCTATTTTTTTCAAGCTTTTAAAATTTAGTTATTAACTTAATAATTGAACTTATAAATCAAAACGTATTCTTAACTATTTAAATATACCTATTTCTGATTAATTTATAAAAGCGAAACAACTTAACTAGGCCCTTAAAGATAAAAAGCCATCAGAAAGTTATCTTTGCTCATTACAGAAGTAAATCGTTTTCAATTTAACAACAAAACTTGCTATGGACGCAGTAGAAGAGTTTAATGAGTACAGAGAAAAAATGAATGCCAAAATAATGGCAGAAGATAATTTAGTTATTAAACGAATATTTAATTTAGATACAAACGCTTTTAAACCTGGTACTTTAGATGCAACTTCAAAAGAATTAATGGGGCTTGTAGCATCCATGGTTTTACGATGCGATGATTGTATTAAATATCATTTAGAAAAATGTTATGATCTGGGAGTTACAAAACCAGCATTATTTGAAACATTTTCAGTAGCAACCACAGTTGGGGGCACTATTATAATTCCGCATTTACGCAAAGCAGTAGAATATTGGGAAGTTTTAGAAAATAGATAGTTATTATTATATGATAAAAAAAGATCTTGAACTTGAACGTACCTGGCAACGGCTTAGGTTAAAACTAAAAGACGTAATAGGGAAAAAACCACGAGACCTAAATAGTATGTTATTATTAATAGGCATACAAGAACTTGGTAAGGGTACTATAGAATTTAGCAAAGAACAAAAACAAGACTTAATGCATATTGCAGTTTGCAAAGTATTAAGCCTATCTGGCTATTATGTGTTAGAAGGACTTGACGAAGATGGCTGGCCACATTGGAAACAATTTAAACAAGTACCACATTTTGATTTGCTAGAGCAAGAACAATTACTAAAAATGCATATCTTAGAATACTTTCAAGACGAAATAGAACTTGACTTTTAATTTGACTTAAAGCTAACATGAAAATAATATCCTATAATGTAAATGGTATAAGGGCTGCAATTAAAAAAGGGCTTTACGATTGGATCAAAAATGAAGACCCAGATGTAGTTTGCATACAAGAACTAAAAGCAAGGGAAGAACAAGTAGATGTTGGTGAATTAGAAGCCATGGGCTTTAAACACTACTGGATGTCCGCTGAGAAGCCCGGTTATAGTGGTGTTTCTATATTTTCAAAAATTGAGCCAAAACACGTGGAATATGGCTGTGGAATAGGTAAATACGATTATGAAGGCCGAGTAATTAGGGCTGATTACCCTGGAGGTTCTATTATTTGTACTTACATGCCCTCTGGTACGAGTGGAGACGAACGTCAGGCCTTTAAAATGGGCTGGTTATCAGATTTTCAAACTTATATTAACGAACTTAAAAAGACCATTCCAAATTTAGTAATCGTTGGCGATTATAATATTGCTCACGAAGAAATAGATATTCACAACCCCAAAGGGAACAAAAATAATTCTGGCTTTTTACCAGAAGAACGAGAATGGTTAACTTCGTTTTTGGCCTCTGGTTTTATAGATAGCTTTCGTATAAAACATAAGGAGCCTCACAAATATAGTTGGTGGACCTATCGAGCAAATGCTCGACCAAATAATAAAGGTTGGCGTATAGATTACCAATTAGTATCTGCTTCTCTAGCTGATAAAATAATTGATGCAGATGTTCGCAACGAAGCATTTCATTCTGACCATTGCCCAACCTATTTAGAAATTGATTTATAGTCTAAACCACATATCCTTAATTACGTTTAGTACACTATATTGAATTCACACATCAACCATATTGAAAGGAAGCTCCACCTTTATAAAACGAAAGCCATAAAAATAAAGCTTTTGAAAGGAAGCATTATGTGGGTTTCTTTATTCCTTGGTCTTGGAATATTAATAGGAGTAACAGAATGGGTTGGTGAGCTAAGTACCTTAAACCGTACCATAATTTTTATTCTTTATTTAGCAATCATACTAACATCAGCCGCATATTTGGTAGTTAAGCCGATACTGCAATTATTGAATGCGAACCAATCAATTAAAGATAATGAAGCAGCAAAGACAATAGGCTTATATTTTCCTTCAATAAAGGATAAATTGATTAATTATTTAGAATTAAGCAGTAATAATGAGAGCGAAAAGTCCCTAGCACAAGCAAGTATAAACCAGAGGGCCATTTCGCTTGATACGGTAGAGTTCACAGAAGCGGTGGATGTGTCTGAATCAAAAAAACCATTCAAGATATTTATTCCTTTATTGGTGCTTTTAGGAACCATTTTACTACTTGCACCAAACGAGTTTGTTTCTAGCACTAATAGGATTATTAATTTTAGAACGGAATACAAGCCAGCTGCACCATTTTCTTTTACCATTATATCTCCTCTTAACGCCTACCAACATGAGAACTATCAATTATTAATAGACCTTAAAGGTAGTTCCATCCCTACTGAAGCATATTTTATAGAAGATAATAACCGCATAAAAATGTCCCAAAATCAATTGGGTTCGTTCAGTTTACAGTTTCCTACCTTACAAGAAGGCAAATCATTTACCATACAAGCATCTGGCTTTGAGTCTCAAACATTTAACCTAAACCTTATGTTTAGGCCTTCTATGAATTCATTATCAGCTAAAGTAAAATATCCAGCCTATTTAAGTAAAAAAACAGAAGTTATAAACCCTGTAGGTGAATTAGAGATTCCAGAAGGAACCACAGTTGAATGGCGAATAGACGTTCAAAATTCTAATACAGTAAACTTCTATCTTAATAATGATACGTTAGAAACCGAACAACGATCGAGTAACGAGTATTCGATCAAACAAGTCATCCGTAAATCTGGAGTTTACGGATTTCTACTTAACAACGATTTAGCAGCCCAAAAAGGAAAAATTGAATATACCATTACTACCATTAAGGATGAATTGCCTAAAATCCAAGTTCAAGATTTTATAGACACATTACTGTTTAAATCCATTACGCTTGGTGGTCATATCTCTGATGACCACGGTATATCTAAGTTGCTACTTAACTATAAAAAAGAAAACGGGGCTGAAAAATTTATAAAGCTGCCATTCAACAAGGGGATCACAGAACAAAATATCTATTTCAATTGGCTAATTGATACACTTGGTTTACTATCAGGAGAAAATCTCTCTTATCAACTACAAGTATTTGATAATGACCGAGTTAATGGTTATAAATCTGCTACATCTTCTTGGAGGTTTCTAAAAGTGCCTACAAAAAAGGAATTAGAGAATCAACTAAAAAATTCGGAGAACAAAGAAAAGTCAGCCCTGCAAAATGCCAAGAAAGAATCCTCTGAACTACGTAAGAAACTAGATAAATCAGTAGAAGAAATCAAAGGTAAAAAAGAATTGAGCTGGAAGGATAAGCAAAACATTAAGGAACTACTTAAGGAAAAAGAAAAGCTAAATGAAAAGTTAGAAGACTTAAAGAAACAAAATGAATTGCTAAACCTACAAAGAAACGAACTTAAAAAACCAAGTGAAGCATTAGAGGAAAAAGCACAGCAGTTACAAAATTTAATGAATGAGCTACTCGATGAAGAAACCAAAAAGCTTTATGATGAGCTACAAAAACTACTAGAAGAAAAAGCCCAAGCAGATCAAGTACAATCTAAGTTAAACGATATCCAAAATAAAGAAATGAACTTGGAAGAGGAGCTAGAGCGCACACTCGAATTATTCAAACGATTGAAAGTAGAACAAGACTTAGAAAAATTAACCGAAGACTTAAATGAGTTAGCAGATAAACAAGACAGTTTAGCTGAAAACACAACAAACAAAGAAAACAGCACAGAGGATCTTAAAGAAAAACAGGAAGAAATAGAGAAGGCGTTTGAAGATATAAAAGAAAGTTTAGAAGAGACAAAAGAAAATAATAATGATCTTAAACATCCAGAATCGTTTGAAGAAACTTCAGGGGAAGAAGAATCAGTAAAAAAAGAAATATCTGACTCAAAAGAAAACTTAGATAAAAATAATAGGAAGAAATCAAGCCAAAATCAAAAGAACTCTAGCAAGAACATGAAAAAACTTGCTAATAAATTAGAAAAGATGCAAGGGGGCATGCAAATGGAACAAATGCAAGAAGATATTAATAATCTAAGAGCTATTTTAGAAAACCTAATTACTCTCTCCTATACACAAGAGCAGGTAATGGTAGATTTTAGAGCTGTTAACCAAAGCGACCCTCAATTTGTTGAACTATCGGAACAGCAATTAAAAATTAAAGACAACTCCAAAATAATTAAAGACAGTCTTCTTTCTTTAGCCAGTAGGGTGCTTGCTATTTCCTCATTTGTTACAAGAGAGTTAAATGAAATGGATGCCCAGTTAGATAAAAGCACACAGGCGATAAAAGACAGAAAAAAAGCTCAGGCTGTTGGTAATCAACAATTATCGATGACTTCTATGAATAACCTTGCCCTTATGCTCGATAATGTATTGCAACAAATGCAAGAAAGCATGGCCGATGCAATGGGCAAAGGAAAAGGGGATAAAAAACAACCGATGCCTGGCATGTCTGAATTACAAGAGCAGCTAAATAAAGAAATTAGAGAATTGCAAAAAAGCGGAAAATCAGGAAAAGAATTATCCCAAGAATTGGCCAAATTAGCTGCTCAGCAAGAAATGATAAGGAAAGCACTGAGAGATGCGGAAAAGAAATTAGGAGAAAAAGAAGGAGATAAGGATGGGGCTAAGCCTGGCAATTTGGGCAATTTGCAAAAACAAATGGAGCAAACAGAGCTTGATTTAGTTAACAAAAACCTAAGTAGAGACTTGCAAAGAAGGCAGCAACAAATATTAACTCGCTTGCTCGAAGCTGAAAATGCACTGAGGGAACAAGAAATGGAAATGAAACGTGAATCGAATTCTGCCGTTCAATATGAAAAAGAACTTCCTCAGGCCTTTGAAGATTATTTAAAACAAAAAGAGAAAGAAATAGAATTAATAAAAACAATACCACCTAAATTGCATCCTTATTATAAAAAAGAAGTAAACGAGTACTTTAATCGATTAAAAAATAAGGATAACTAATTGATTATCAATAATATAATGGACACTATTAATATACAGATACCGTCATTAACCGAAAACCTCAGAATCGTAGAAAGCTTTATCGATAATGTTAAAGAGCGGTTTAAGCTAAATGATGATATCTATGGTAACATTATGATATCTGTTACAGAGTCTGTTAATAATGCTATTCACCACGGCAATGCCCAAGACAAATCTAAAACCGTATCCATTACTCTTAACCTAGACGAAAATCAAATTAAGTTTCTGATTAAAGACGAGGGAGAAGGTTTTGACTTTAATGATTTACCAGATCCCACATCTCCTGAAAATGTAGATAAAGAAGGTGGACGAGGAATTTTTCTAATGAAGAACTTAGCAGATGAAGTTCATTTTATTAATGACGGAAGAGAAGTAGAGTTGGTTTTTTATCTTAACTAACTTTTTATGAATATTAATTTTTTTAGTGAGGACACTGATTTTGAATTAAATCAGCAAAAAAGCATACAATCTTGGATCTCAACTGTTATTTCTAAAGAAGGGTATGAGCTCAATCAGCTTAGCTATATTTTTTGTTCAGATGAGTACTTGCATAGTATAAATCAGGAATATTTAAACCACGATACTTATACCGATATAATCACATTTGACAACTCCGAGAAAGAGAATGCCATTGAATCGGATATTTTTATTAGCGTTGATCGAGTAAAAGAAAATGCAGACCTGCAGCAGTCTGCATTTGAAGATGAACTTGCTCGCGTATTAATTCATGGCATTTTACACCTAATGGGATGGGGAGATAAAACAGAAGCCTTAAAAAAACAAATGCGTTTAAAAGAAGATGCTTGTTTATCTTTACGCTAATTAATCTAGTTCTATGAAATTATTAGCAATCAGTTTAGTATCGTTTCTATTATTGGCTTGCGGAAACTCATCTCCAGAAATGGATATGTATGCTAATGGAAGCATGTCGGAGATACCTATTACTGAGCAAGCGCCTCCAAATCCTCCAAGCCAACAAGAGGTTGCTAGGCAAGTTATTAAAAGAGGGAGCATTCGTTTTCAATCAGAAAATGTAACTAATGATTACCAACACGTTAAAACTCTACTTACAAAATTTGATTCTTATATTGATTCTGAAAATGAAGTTAATTCAGGTTATCAGATAGATTACGATATGTCAATCCGCATTTCATCCAATAATTATGATAGTTTATTTACTCTGTTAACACAAATATCTAAAAAGGTAGATAGTAAAAGTTCGCAAATAGATGATGTAACCAACCGATATTATGATCTTAAAACTCGGATAAAAAACAAGAAATTATTAGAAGCTAAATATGTAGAGCTATTATCCAAAGCCAAATCGGTAAAAGATATTTTAGAAATTGAACGGAGTGTAAACGAAATAAGGAATGAAATTGAAACTGCTGAAGGAAATTTCAGGTACTTAAGTCAGCAAGTTTCGTATAGTACAATCCATTTAAATTTTTACGAAACACTACCTAGTGGTTATACCGAAGAAGGTTTTTGGGTAAGAATTATGACAGCCACAAGTCGTGGATGGAAAGGGTTTATTAACTTTTTAGTAATAACAGTTCAAGCTTGGCCATATATTATATTGTTTGGTCTTGCAATAGTTGGCTTCAAACAACTTAGAAAAAGGAAGCTTCAAAAGAAATAGGGTAATTTATATAACGTTCCACGTGGAACAATAACTGTAATGTTTCACGTGGAACATTTTTATTATGTTTAAAGAATACGATGTAATTGTAGTTGGTGCAGGTCATGCAGGTTGTGAAGCCGCTGCTGCGGCAGCCAATATGGGATCGAGTGTTTTACTTGTTACCATGAACATGGCAACCATTGCACAAATGAGCTGTAACCCAGCAATGGGTGGTGTGGCCAAAGGGCAAATTGTACGAGAAATTGATGCGCTTGGTGGGTTATCTGGAATAATATCTGACAAATCAATGATCCAATTTAGGATGTTGAATATGTCTAAAGGCCCTGCTATGTGGAGCCCTCGCACGCAAAACGACAGAGTTCTATTTGCTCAAGAATGGAGGCTTGCTTTGGAGAAGATTAACAACCTTGATTTCTGGCAAGAAATGGTAAAGGAAGTTATCGTAGAAGAGGGTAGGGTAACCGGAGTAAAAACTGGAATGGGACATACCATTAAAGGTAAAACTGTAGTGCTCACAAACGGTACTTTCTTAAATGGTATTATTCATATTGGTGAAAAACAGTTTGGTGGTGGCCGAACAGCAGAGCACTCTGCAACAGGATTAACCGAACAGTTAGTTGAGCTCGGGTTTGAATCTGGTAGAATGAAAACCGGCACACCTCCGAGAGTAGATGGTCGTTCTCTTAATTATGACCTAATGGAAGAACAAGTAGGAGATGAAACTCCTGGTAAATTCTCCTACTCAAATACTAAACCATTAGCCAAACAAAGAAGCTGTTATATTACTTATACTAATACAAAAGTTCACGAAATATTAGAAACTGGCTTTGAACAATCGCCCATGTTTGCCGGTAGAATACAAGGGATTGGCCCAAGGTATTGCCCCTCTATTGAGGATAAAATAAACCGTTTCGCAGATAAAGACAGGCATCAAATATTTGTAGAGCCCGAAGGTTGGGAAACAGTAGAAGTTTATGTTAATGGATTCTCTACTTCCTTGCCCGAAGAGGTGCAACTAAAAGCTCTAAAGCAAATTAAAGGGTTTGAAAAAGTGAAAATGTTTAGACCAGGATACGCCATTGAATACGATTATTTTCCGCCTACACAATTAAACCTTACTCTAGAAACTAAGCTGATTAGTAACCTCTATTTCGCTGGCCAAATAAACGGCACCACAGGTTATGAAGAAGCTGCAGGTCAAGGAATGATGGCTGGCATAAATGCACATAATAGAATAAATGAATTAGAGCCATTTATTCTATCAAGATCAGAAGCATATATAGGTGTGCTTATTGATGACCTTATTAATAAAGGTACCGATGAACCTTATCGAATGTTTACTTCAAGAGCTGAATTTAGAATTTTATTACGACAAGATAATGCTAACATTCGCCTCACAAAAAAAGGGTATAAGTTGGGCTTAGCTAGTAAAGAAAGTTTAGACATAGTTAACGACAAAATTAAACAAGTAGCAGAACTAGAAGAGTTGATAATTACTACTAAAGTAAAACCAACTCAAGTAAATGCTCAGCTTAAAAAATTAGGCAGCGCTCAATTAAAAGAAGGCTCTTCGTTAGAAAAATTATTAAAACGACCAGAGATTGGTATCACTGAAATTAGAACATTGGTAGAGTCGTTTGATAAAGAACTTATCTCTTATCCAGAAGATATTTTAGAACAGGCAGAAATTAAAATTAAGTATGCTTCGTACATTGAAAAGGAATCTCAATTGGCAGGCAAACTAGAAACCATGGATTTGAAAAAAATACCAGAAGGTTTTGACTTTAATACCATCTCTGCATTATCGGCAGAATCGAGAGAAAAGCTTTTTAAAATACAACCCAAAACATTAGGACAAGCTAGTAGAATTAGTGGTGTTACACCTGCAGATATTTCTGTGCTGCTTGTATATTTAAGTAGATAATGGCCTTAGAAAAATTAACCCATTGCCCCATCTGTAATTCAGATAAAAACAAATTGCACAAAACGGTAAAAGACTATACTGTTTCGCAAGAAACATTTGATATTGTGGCTTGTAAAGAGTGCTCTTTTCTCTATACAAATCCTCGACCAAACGCTGAATCTTTAGGCGCTTATTATAAATCCGATGATTATATCTCGCATACAAATAAGAGTAATAATCCAATCAATCTAATTTATAAATTAGCCCGTACACAAACACTAAAATGGAAGTACAATTTAGTTTCTAAATCAAAACCCAAAAACATATTAGATTATGGTTGTGGTACTGGGCACTTTCTTAATTACTGTAAAAAGAAAGGACTAGATGTAAATGGTTTTGAACCTGACGAAGATGCCAGAGCTTTAGCGATAACAGAAGTTGGTTCTGTGGTAGCATCTAACAGTGCTGACATTACCAAAAAGTTTGATGTAATTACACTTTGGCATGTGTTAGAACATATTCCTAATCTTAATGAAGTAGTGGATTGGCTCAAAGAGCATCTTGCCAAAAATGGTAGATTAATTATTGCAGTACCAAACCCAGAATCTTACGATGCCAAACTATTTAAAGAGCACTGGGCTGCTTATGATGTTCCACGGCATCTTTACCATTTTACTAAAACAACATTAGCAGATTTAGCAACTAGGCATCATTTTAGCTTAGAGTCTGTTCAACCAATGAAACTAGATTCATTTTATGTGAGTTTATTAAGTAACCAGCATAAATATTCGTCAACTAAACCAATAAAATCGTTTTTAAATGGTTTAAAATCAAATAGTTATGCTAATAAAGAGATGAATCATTCTAGTTTAATTTATGTTTTAAAACACGCTGATGAATAAAATACTAACTGCTATACTAATTGTGCTTATTTGGGGTGGTTGTGCTAATAGAGTGCCTCCTACCGGTGGCCCAAAAGATGTTAAACCACCAGAACTAATTGGCTCTATTCCTAAAAATGGTAACATCAATGTACGGTCAACTGAAATCACATTATTGTTTGATGAACTCGTAGTTACTAAAAATATTAAAAAAGAACTGCTTATTACTCCTCGAATTGATTTTGATTACGAATATCAGACCAAAAAAAATACTATAATTCTAACCCTTGAAGAACCCTTAGATTCGGCCACAACTTATACTTTTAATTTTAGAAATTCTATTGTAGATATTACAGAAGCCAACCCAGCTGAAAATTTAGTGTTAGCTTTTAGTACAGGTTCAATATTAGATACGCTTCAATTAGCAGGTAACATAAACGATCTATTCACACAAAAACCTGTTGAAAATTTAGTGGTTGGTTTATATAAAGCGAATGATTCTTTAAACCTATTTAATAGCCCACCATACTATTTAGCTCAAACTGATAAAAAAGGAAATTACCTATTTAGAAATCTTAAACCAGCGGAGTATATATTAAATGCATTTGCAGATGCCAATAATAATATTATTTGTGAATCGGAAAGAGAGCCTTATGCCTTTACTAACTCTTCCATTAAATTGGACACAACTCTTATAGCTGATACATTAAAATTACAAGCATTAAATATCGATACCTTAGAATTAAAAAGGGCTAGATCTAGTGGCCAATACTTTACTGCAGTTGCTTCTAAATATTTAACAGACCTAACACTTAAAGCAAAAAATGATAGCACCATTTGGTACACCTTAGATAAAGAGCATAAGGAGATAAAAATCTATAATACCTTTAAAATTAAAGATAGCTTACTGGTTGAACTCTCCATGGTAGATTCTATAAACTCACATGTAAAAGATACTTTTTATTTAAAATTCCCTGCTAGTGAACGAAAATATGACGAGTATAAAATCGGCCAATCTCAATTAAAAGTGTTTGCCGAGAGCAAAAAAATTAGCTTTATAATTAATACTTCTAAGCCTAGCCATTTTATTTCTGAGGATAGCTTAGCCATTACATTAGATTCACTAGCTACAATTCCATTTGATTCCACGTGGAACATTGCAGTTAATGCCACTTCAACAGAATTTAAATTTAGCAACACATTGCCCCAAACCTACTTAGATTCTATAGCCACTACTACAGCAACCAAAACCGAAGGCAGTAAGGGTAAATTAGAATTAAAAGGAGGGGAAGAAATGAAAGATAACAATGCATTAGAAGGGAAAAAAGAAAATAAGAAACAAGCTCGTTCTCCTAGCAATTACTCGCTAACCATTCCATTTGCAAGTTTTATATCTATCGAAAACGACTCTTCTAAATTGATTGAAAATACTTTAACCCCATTATATAATAAAGACTTTGGAATTTTAATGGGTACGATTACAACAGAACATACCCACTATTTTATTCAATTATTAAATCCAAAATTTGAACTTATTAGGGAGATAACCCAGGCAGATAAATATAAAATTAGCCACATTAAACCTGGCGAATACATAATTCGTATTGTATTAGATAGCAATAAAAACGGTATTTGGGATGCTGGTAATATTTTACTTAACGAGTTACCAGAACCTATTTTTATTTACAAAAATGAAGATGGAATAAGCAAAACTACTATCAGAGCTAACGGGGAAATTAGTTTAGACATCACTTTTTAGCTGTTGATAACTCATAATTGTGATGTTAATAAAGATGAAGTTATTAACACCAACTTTGTAAATGTTGATG
The DNA here is from genome assembly GCA_964507315.1 of uncultured Roseivirgaceae bacterium. GTDB lineage: Bacteria > Bacteroidota > Bacteroidia > Cytophagales > Cyclobacteriaceae > JAKISE01. Next base: position 19,295 of record CAZDQR010000004.1, on the reverse strand, counting down.
AAACTAATAAATTTATAGAAATTGATAATTTAGAATGATGTAACTACCCAGTTATTAAGATTTAATAAACACTTATCATCAGTAAAGTTTTCAACATCAGCAAACGTGCATAACTTATGGATAAAATTAAAAAGTTGATTTTCAATAATTTATATAATCCAAGACCATAAGTAATCCACAAAAAAGCAGATATTTATAAACAATTCAATTAATAAAATTTTTTAGTAAATAGTTATGCACAAATCCACACAGCTAATAATTAATAATAAATATTTATATATATATAATATAATTATATAGTGAGGTAAAAACGTGGATAAGTAAAAAACTAAAGGATTTAATAATCGTTTTAAAAGAAATGTTTGAGGTAAAAAAATATACATTAATATTGTTTCTACTAATCGTTAGTTATGTATCTGTAATAGCGCAATCTGCAGATATAGAATTAGCGCAACAATATTATGCACAAGGTGATTTAGAAAAAGCATTAGACAGCTATTCTAAATTGGCAAAAAAACAATCTTATTGGCCAGTTATACACAGCAATTATTTGGCCTTATTAATTCAACTAAACGAATATCAAAAGGCAACTAAATATATTGATAAGCTCGTAAAAGTCTATCCTCGAAACCCAAATTATAAAATTGATAAGGGCCGGTTAATTTTAGCGCAAAAAGGAGAAGAGAAAACAAATCAATATTTTTCGGCTATTATTAAAGAATTTGCCAATGACCCTTACACTGCTCGAAGAGGAGCTCAATATTTTTTACAAACAGGAGAACGGGAACAAGCTGTAAAACTGTTATTACTAACTAGAGAAAAATCTGGAGACTCAACATTATTTGCTCTCGACCTTGCCAATATTTACAGGTATATGAATAAGAAGCAAGAGATGATTGAGCAGTATATCATTTTTGCTAATGTAAATAAAGGCAATCTTAGGTATGTAAAAAATGCCTTGCAAGTAACCTTAAATAAGCCGGAAGATATTGAAAAATTAGAAAGTTATCTATTTCAAAAAATTCAAGACGACCCTCAAAATATCGTGTATTCAGAATTGCTTATTTGGGCGAATATGCAAACAAAGAATTTTTACAGCGCATTCATTCAAGCACGGGCATTAGACCGCAGAATGTCTAAAGGAGGAGTAGAGTTATTAACTATTGGAAAAATGGCCTTATCTAACAAAGATTATAAAACGGCAGATAAAATTTTTGGATATGTAGTTACCACATTTGCTGGCAGTAACATTTCGGTGCAAGCCGAGCTTTGGCAAATTACAACCAAGGAAGAAGAAGTAAAAAAGACCTATCCTGTTAATAAAGAATTGTTATTGAATCTAACGGAATTGTATAAGAATTTTATAGCGCAATACCCAACAAACACACTATCACTTAAAGCCAATTTACAATTGGCCTTGGTTCAAGGGTATTATTTGGATCAAAAGGAAAATGCCATTGAAACGCTTCAATTATTAATTGAAAACCCAAGAGTAAATGCGCAGTTAAAATCTGAGGCAAAATTAACCTTGGCAGATATTTACTTACTCAATCAGGAGCCTTGGGAGGCTACGCTTTTATATGCGCAGGTAGATAAAACGATGAAGGAAACCCCCATTGGCTATACGGCTAAATTAAAACGGGCAAAGTTGGCATATTACCAAGGCGAGTTTGATTTGGCGCAGGCAATTTTAGATATCTTAAAATTAGCCACCAGCCGAGAAATTGCAAATGATGCCTTAGACCTGAGTATTTTTATTAAAGAAAACACTGTATTTGATAGCACCGATCTAGCCTTAAAAAGCTATGCATTACTTGAGTTAATGCTTTATCAACATAAAAATGATGAAGTGCTTGCGAGCATAGATTCGGTTATTAATTTTTATAGAGGGCAAAGTTTAGAAGATAATTTCTTATTGCTAAAAGCTACAGAGCTTAAAAAGAAAGGCTTATTTGTAGAAGCTGCGAATACGTATGAACAAATAGCAACGCAATTTCCAGTAGGAGTGTTAGCAGATAAATCACTTTTTTACGAAGCAGATATTTATCAACATTATTTACAGCAAGCAGATAAAGCCCAGGCCCTTTATGTTCGGTTGTTAAAAGAATATCCGGGTAGTGTGTATGTGGCAGAGGCTCGTAAAAGATATCGCATCATTCGAGGTGATTTTAAAGAAATTCCTGAAATCTAATTTTAGTTGGCGTATTTAGGGTCTAACAATTTTTTTGTAGTTTTAGAAAAATTGTAGAACTATGGAAATTACCCGTTTATTTGATGTGATGCCTTACCAGTTGGAAAATTTTCCAACGGATAAAAGCTTGAATGTAAAAATTGGTAATGAATGGAAATCCTATTCTACTCAAGATGTAATAGACCAAGCCAATCAATTGAGTGCTGGCCTAATCAAAAAAGGAATTAATCCTGGCGATAAAGTAGCACTTATTTCATTTAATAGGCCCGAGTGGACCATTGTTGATATGGCCATTGAACAAATTGGCGCTATTAGTGTGCCATTATATCCCAACATAACCGTTAAAGATTATAATTATACCATTGAGCAATCAGAGTCTAAGCTGGCCTTTGTTGGAGATAAAGATTTATTTGATAAACTAACAGAAGCAACGAAAGACATATCTACAATCGGTGGAATTTTTACTTTTGATGAAGTTGAGGGAGCTCCTCATTGGCAGACTGTTCAAGTGGATTATGCATTAGAGGCAGAAGAAATTGAAAAACGAAAAGCTGCAGTTAAGCCAGAAGACTTGGCCACAATTATTTATACCAGTGGAACTACAGGTTTTCCTAAAGGCGTAATGCTTACCCACCGAAATATTTTAAGTAATTCAGAAGGTGTAGCCGAAAGGTTTTCACTTGTGCAAGCAAGTTATAGAGCTTTAAGTTTTTTACCCTTATGTCATATTTTTGAGCGTACCGCTAGTTATACACACATGCGTTTGGGTGTAGAAGTTTATTTTACTTCCATTGAAACCATTGGGGAGGCAATGAAAGAAATTAAGCCTCATTATTTTGCTACGGTGCCTCGCTTACTCGAAAAGGTATATGATAAAATAGTTAAGAAAGGTTATGACTTAACGGGCATTAAAAAATCAATGTTTTTCTGGGCTCTTAAATTAGGCGAAAAATACGACCCCAACGAAAACTTAGGCTGGTGGTATAATAAACAACTAGAAATTGCGAATAAACTTATTTTTAGCAAATGGCGTGAGGCGTTAGGTGGTAATATTTTATTTATTGTCTCTGGAGCGGCAGCGCTTCAACCAAGATTGGCTCGTGTATTTTGGGCAGCACAAATTCCATTGCTCGAAGCTTATGGCTTAACCGAAACCTCGCCTGGTATAAGTTTTTCTAAAATTGATAAAGGAGGATATCGACTTGCTTGTGTAGGTCCATTGCTTAAAGACGTAAAAGTAAAAATTGCGGATGATGGCGAAATTTTAGCAAGCGGCCCCGGTATAATGCAAGGCTATTATAAATTACCCGAGCAAACGGCCGAGGTATTAAAAGATGGCTGGTTTAGCACAGGAGACATTGGAGAATTCAAAGACGGCTTCTTAAAAATTACAGACCGTAAAAAAGAAATGTTTAAAACCTCTGGAGGAAAATACATTGCGCCCCAACAGATGGAAAATAAGTTTAAGGAGAGCATGTACATAGAGCAGATTATGGTGGTGGGTGAAGCCCAAAAACATCCATCGGCACTTATTGTTCCAGATTATGAATCAGTAAAAGATTGGTGTAAAATACATAACTCGTCTTGCGGTACTATTGAGGAGATGTTGATAAGCGACAAGGTACGTGCAAAATTCGATCAAGAGATGGCTCATTACAACAAAGAATTTGCAAATTATGAGCAAGTAAAAAAATATACCTTAATGCCCCAAGCATGGTCTATTGAAGGAGGCGAACTTACCCCAACTTTAAAATTGAAGCGCAAAAATATTATGGCGAAGTACGAGGCCGAAGTTGCTGAGTTTTATAAAGTGGAGATGTAAGTGTTGATTTTCACTTAAGAATTCAGGTTGATGTAGTATTCATTATATTTACATAAAGTAGAATCAAATGACTACTGTTGAAATCAAAGAAAATCTGATTAATAAAATCAATCGAACAGAAGACAAATCTCTTCTAACGGAGATTTCGCGGCTTATTGATTTGGAAGAAGAAGTTAGTGAGGTTTACTATTTATCGGAGAGGCAGCAACAAGTGGTGAACGAGTCTCGTGCTGAATATCAAAGGGGTGAAATTTTATCAAGCAATGAAGCCAATAGTGAAATTAAGAAGTGGCTCGAAGAATAATTTGGACAAAGGCTGCTCAAAAATCGAGGCGGAGAATTTTAGAATATTGGGTGGAAAAGAACCAAACGAAAAGTTACTCCCATAAGCTAAATGACCTAATTATTCAATCTCTAAAACTAATTTCTGTATATCCAAATATTGGTAAACCCACTAATATCAGACAAGTTAGGATAAAGGTTATTAAAAAATATTTTCTCATTTACGAAGTTACAAGAACAGAAATTGTAGTGCTAACTTTATGGGATTGTCGTCAGAACCCCGAGGATTTAAAAAGAATTCTTGGTGTTTAAATAAATGATTCTTGCTTTGCCCATTAATTATTTCTACCTTGAATACCCGTTAAAAAACAACTTATGAGTAACTCAAGAAAAACTATTTGGATTGCCTTTGCAACATTTATGTTAATCCAATTAGGTAGCTCCTACCTCACTTATAAAAATCAAAACAACATGAGTTTTTTAATGGAGATGAAAAGCTATCTACCCTATATGCTTTATTTTTCGATCGTGGGCTTGGTTTTATTTTTGCTCAGTTTTATGGTCTATCAGTTGGATGGTCTAAAAGCTAAAAAGCAAATAGCAAAGTTGGAGCAAGATAAAAATGAGCTCAAGGCGAAACTGTTTGATATGCAAGAATCACAAACTCCTGAAATAGTACCAACGCCTCTACTTAAGCCTCCATCAGAAACTTTACCAGAGGAAGGAATAAGTGATAATGAATCAGTTGATTCTGACTAATGCTAGCCAAAACCTTTGGTAGTGCCGTGTATGGCGTAGAGGCAACTCAAATAGATATTGAAGTAAATGTGCTGCAAGGCACAGGCGTTTGGATGAGCGGTTTGCCCGATAATGCCGTAAAAGAAAGTTCCCACAGAATAGAATCAGCCATTAAGCATTATGATTATTTTTTTCCTCGGCAAAAAGTAATTGTAAATATGGCACCAGCCGATGTTAAAAAAGAAGGCTCTGCTTATGACTTACCCATTGGTTTAGGAATCCTGAAAGCATCTGGTCAAATCGCATCGTCCAATATGGAAGATTATTTGATTATGGGCGAGTTGGCACTAGACGGAGTTCTTCGACCCATTAAAGGCGTATTGCCCATTGCTATTGATGCGCGCAAACAAGGTTTTAAAGGAATTGTGTTGCCCACGGAAAACACAACTGAAGCTGCCATTGTAAATGACCTTGACGTTATTGGTGTAGCAAATATTAAAGAAGCTATCGACTTTTTTGAGGGAAAGCTCGAAATTGAGCCTGTTGAAATGGATACCCGAGATATGTTTTTATCGGAGCTTAATAATTACGAATCTGATTTTGCAGATGTTCAAGGGCAAGAAAACATTAAGCGAGCCTTAGAAATTGCAGCAGCAGGCGGCCATAATGTTATACTCATTGGCCCGCCAGGAGCAGGCAAAACCATGTTGGCGAAAAGACTTCCATCCATTCTTCCTCCCCTCTCACTACACGAGGCGTTGGAAACCACAAAGATTCATTCGGTGGCAGGCCGTTTAGGTGACGGTGCTGCCCTTATGACCACTCGGCCATACCGTAGCCCTCATCACACCATTTCGGACGTAGCCTTGGTAGGTGGAGGAGGTTTTCCCTCTCCAGGTGAAATATCTTTGGCTCATAATGGAGTGCTTTTTTTGGATGAACTCCCAGAGTTTAAACGCACCGTGTTAGAAGTAATGCGCCAGCCAATGGAAGATCGGAAAGTAACAATTTCTAGAGCAAAAATTTCCTTGGATTTTCCTGCAAATTTTATGCTATTGGCCAGTATGAACCCTTGCCCCTGCGGATATTATAATCACCCTGATAAGGAATGTGTCTGTGGCCCAGGCATTGTGCAAAAATATTTGAATAAAGTAAGTGGTCCTCTACTCGATCGAATTGATATTCATGTAGAAGTTACCCCTGTTTCGTTTGATCAAATGACGGGCAATGTAAAGTCAGAATCGAGTGAGGTAATTCGCGAGCGAGTGATAAAAGCGAGAGACATACAAACCGAGAGGTTTAAAGAGTTAGGAGATGTGCATTCCAATGCCCTAATGCATTCGCAACAAGTAAAAGAAGTATGCGAGATAAATGCCGTAGGCAGAATTTTACTTAAAACAGCGATGGAAAAACTAGGGCTTTCTGCTAGAGCCTACGACCGCATTCTAAAAGTCTCGCGTACCATTGCCGACTTATCAGATTCGGAGGAAATTAAAGTAGAGCACTTGGCCGAAGCTATTCAATACCGAAGCTTAGATAGAGAAGGCTGGGCAAATGGGTAAGTTTTTGTTTTGCATCTTTAAAAATAAGTATGACTAAAAAAGACGAAATTAAAATATTTGAAGATAGTTCAATAAGGTCTGTTTGGGATAGCGATGAAGAGAAATGGTTCATATCCATTATTGATGTAATTGCGGTTTTAACAAGTAGTATTGATCCAAATGCGTATTGGAGAAAACTTAAACAAAGATTAAAAGCAGAAGGAAACCAAACCGTGACGGATTGTCACGGTTTGAAAATGATTGCAAAAGATGGGAAAAAGCGGAAGACAGATGTCGCAGACACCGAACAACTTTTTCGGCTGATACAATCTATTCCTTCTCCTAAGGCAGAACCCTTTAAACTATGGCTGGCTCAAGTTGCGTCTGAACGATTAGACGAAATGCAAGATCCTGAGCTAACTATTGATAGAGCATTGAAAGAATATTTAGATTTGGGGTATTCGGAAAACTGGATTAATCAACGCATTAAAAGTATTGAAATACGGAAAGAGCTAACTGATGAATGGAAAAAGCGAGGGTTAAAAGAGGGTATGCAGTTTGCTACACTAACAAATATTATTACCAAAGCGTGGGCAGATAAAACCACTAAGGAGTACAAAGTATTGAAAGGTTTGAAAAAAGAAAACCTAAGAGACAATATGACTAACACCGAATTGATATTGAATATGCTTGCAGAAGCATCTACAAAAGAAATTTCGCAAGCAGTAGAACCTAAGAACTATTCAGAAAGCAAAAAAATTGCAGAACAAGGAGGAAATGTTGCTAATGTCGCAAGAAAGGAATTAGAAGCAAAAACAGGGAAGAAAGTTGTAAGTTCAATGAATGCAAAATTAGCCTTAGGCGAAGCAAAAAGCGATAAGAGACAAAATAAGAATACGTAACAAGGTGGCTTAAATAGAGAAGATCTATAACAATCAATGACCTAAATTTACGTTTTAGCAGAAATCAAGAGGCCTAGAAAAAGTTGTGGCACTTTAAAAGCGGCTTTTCTATGATAATTTGTGTTTTAAACAATCTACTAGTATTTTTAGACTTGGCATTAACAAGATAGCATTGTCTTGTTAAACAACCGTTAATGTTTACTTCTATGAACTGTATTACCCGGCTTGGGCCTTCAAATATGAATGGTCGAATTATAACTCTTATATTTCTTTTGATAAGTGCAGCTAGCGCCAATGCGCAAAGCTGGCAAGTATCCTATAATACTACACTTAAGTTTTTTAATGAGTCGGATTTTGAAAATACTCTTGTTGAAGGAGAAAACGCCTTAAAACTTGCATCGAATCCTTTAGAAAAACTTTATACCCTTAAAGTGCTAAGTGTTGCAAGTAATGAATTGGAGGATTATAAAAAGGGGCTAGATTATAGTAAATTGGAAGTTATAATTTGCAAGGAGGAATCGGTCCCGGACTCTGTTTATCTAGGATCTTTAAATAACCTTGCAAATAATTATAATGGAGACCAAAATTTTAAAGACGCCATACCGGTTTTAAGCACAATTATTAATATTAGTAAAAGGCTTCCGCAAGTTGATGAGTTGCAAATTCATCAACAGTATTCTGATATCGGGTTTGCATATTATATGATATCGGGCCTTGACTCTTCAATTTATTATCTAACAAAAGCTAATAGCAAACTGTTGTCTATAGAAGGCGGAGCCGAAGATTATTTAATGAATGAGCTTACCCTAGGGCAGGTTTATTATCAATATCCTAAAATAGAATTAGCGCAAAAAACTTTTAAAAGCTTAACTATTCTTTTGGAAGAAAATGGCTTAGTTGAAGATCAGGTTTATGCAGAAGCATTAGAAGGGCTTGGCATTTCATCTTATTCATTAGGCAATTTACAAGAGGCCGAAAAGGCTTATGAGTTAGCAAGTAAAGTGTATTTCCAATTAGGTTTTACGGTTAAGGAACTTGAATCTCTTAATAAACAACTTGCCTTAGTATATCTTAAAAACGAAAAAATAGATAAATCAGATAGTGTTCAAAAGTTACTTCCAAAAAGCGATTCTGCGCCAAACATACTTGTTAATCAATTATCCTTGGCTTACAAAAAATATACAAATAAGGATTTTTTGGGTTCTAAACAGATACTGAAGAAAATTGAGCAAAACCTAAATACTGCAGATAAGAGATTGATAGCTGAATATATTTTGCTTAACAGTAGGGTTAACCTACGGTTGTATGGCCAAGCAAATTTAGACTCAATAGAACAAGCTATTGTAATTTTTACTGAGGTTGGAAAAAATGAAAAAATTGTGGATGCGATATATGTTAAATCTAACATATACCAGGCCAATGGAGATGAAAAAAAACGTATTGAGGTATTATCAGAAGCAGGTACGAGAGCAGAAAAATTAGCAAATAATGATAACTTAAAGTATAGTATTGCTGTTGATTTAATTGAGGCTAACTTGCTTTTAAATCAATTAGCAAAAGCGAATGGTATCTTTAGTAAGTATAGCTCTGGCACACTAAATAAGGAGTTTGAAACTAAACTTTCTATTACTTACGCTATGCTTTTACAACGTGGTGGCTATAACCTTGAAGCCATTAGTGTGCTCGAAAAAAGCATAGCATCAGTTGAATACCCAACATTAGTTACCTATCAAAAAGTATTGGCTAAAACCTTTTTGGATATAGGTAAGCCTAAGCAGGCCTTGGCAATTTATGAAAAGATAGAGGCTTATCTGGTAAAATCAGGTCAGAAAGAAACCATTGAGTATGGTGAAACAGTTGTACAATTGGGCAGAGTTAATAGTATGCTCGGGGAGTTTGCTCTTGCAGAAGAATATTATTTAAGAGGCATAAAAATAGTTGAGAATAGCGCTGAAACCAATATGGTAGCGTTTGCAGGAATTTATAATTCGTATGCTATTTTTCAACAGACTATTGGAAATTACGATAAAGCCCAGCTTTATTATTCCAAAGCAAAGTTTTTTGCTAAGGATAACCCAAACCTAAAAGTAGATATTCTCCAAAATTTAGCAACACTTAGTCAAAGCCAAGGTGAGTATGGCGATGCTATTTTATTGCTTTCTGAAGCGAGTGTAACCTATGGGGAGATTTATGGTAAAAAGCACTCCTATTATGCAACGTCTTTGCAAAATTTAGCAAACGCATATTCTAAAAATGGAGATGTTACAAAGGCAAAAAAACTGTTAGAAGAAGCATTAGATATTGATACTCAAAATGGGCTTCAAAACAGTATCTCCTATGTTAATAAACTGCATAATTATGGAGTTGTATTACAAGAAACAAAAGAATATGTAAAGGCCAAAAGTGTCTTTGAAAATGTGTTAGAATTGCGCAAAAAGCAATTAGGAGACAATCACCCAGACTATATTTATTCATTATATAACATGGCCGTTCTTCTGCAAAAAATGCAGGAACTAGAGCTTGCAAAAACATACTTTAAAGAAGTAATAGAAAAATATGATTTTCAGATTAATAGCTTTTTTCCCTATTTAAGCGAAGAAGAAAAAAGCAAGTATTATGCAAAAATAAAAGAGGCGTTTACCGCTTTCCAAGATTTTGCTATTGAGTATTCTAATACTGATCCTAGTATCACTGGAGATCTTTACAATTTTCAAATTAACCACAAAGCCATCTTATTAAGTGCATCTAAATCTATGCGCAAAACTATTGCGCTATCAAACGATGCTCAGTTAGTAAAAACGTATGAAGAATGGGTAGTTTTAAAAAAGAATTTGGCAAAATATTACAGTGTTCCTGTTAAAGAATTAAGGTTAGCAGGTATATCAATCGAAGCGATTGAAAGTGAGGCCAATGCTCTGGAAAAAAGCATTTCATTAAAATCAGAAACATTTAAGAGCAATGTTTCTAAAGAAAGTATAACCTGGCAAACAGTTCAAAAAAGTTTAAAAGAAAATGAGGCTTCTGTAGAAATAATAAGGCTTAAGAAAAATGCTAAAAATAACACAGTTTGGTACGCAGCCTTAATAATTAAACCTCAAATCGCTTCTCCGGAAATTATAGTATTTAAAAACGGTGTTGACTTAGAAGGAAAATATTTTAAATTTTATATAAACAGTATAAAATTTAAACACGAAGACAATACATCCTATACTTACTATTGGCAAAAAATGGATAAGGCCTTAACCGGTTATAATAAAATCTATTTATCAAGTGATGGCATTTATAACAAATTAAATGTAAGCACATTTTTTAACCCTGTTAGCAAGTCGTTTATTTTAGATAAACTTAGTGTGCAACATGTTACAAATACGGGTGAAATAATAGAAGTTTCCAGCCCAATTAAGTTTGACTCAAACTTTAATATAAACCTTTTTGGAGCACCATATTTTACACAACCTTCTGATGATGATGCATATAAAATTAACCCATTGCCAAATACCAGAATTGAGATTGAAGTGATAGACAGTATTGCTCGATTAAATAACATAGAATCGGTACAGCTGTTAGGTAAAGGTGCCAATGAAAAAAACATAAAAAATGTTGAGTCGCCCAACATTATTCATATTGCCACACATGGTTTTTTTCTAGCGGATAAAGCTCATTCAGATGAGCTATACTCTGTAGGAGATAATCCATTAATGCGGTCGGGTTTGTTGTTTTCTGGGTCAGAAAAATATTTTGATGGAGATCAAATTCTATTCATAGGCTCGTTGGAGGAAGAAGATGGTGTGTTAACAGCTCTTGAAGTGCTTAATATGAACCTTTCAAATACAGACCTGGTTGTTCTTTCTGCTTGTGAAACAGCTCTTGGCGAAATTAAAAATGGAGAAGGCGTTTATGGCTTGCAACGTGCGTTTGTTATAGCAGGGGCAAAAAGTATATTAATGAGCCTTTGGAAAGTAGATGACCAAACAACCAAGGAGCTAATGGTGCATTATTATACAAATTTGTTTAATGGTGAAAACAAATTTGAAGCACTTGATAAGGCCCAGAAAAAATTAAAAGAGAAATATAACAATCCTTATTATTGGGGTGCATTTATTATAAGTGGAAACTAAAACAGTTATTATGAAAGTTGGCTATATCTTATTACTTGTTGCCTCTATCCTGGGGAGTGGTTTATCAGCATTCGCGCAGGATACAGAAAGCATATCTCCGAAACTAATGCAGACGGTAAACCTGAAGAAAAGTATAGAATTTTCTCCTACCATAAGTGCTGATGGTAAAACGCTCATTTTTGAGTCGGACAGAGAGTCGGACAACCTAGAAGAGAGGTGGATGCTATTTCAATCTACCTTAGATGAAGCTGGTAAATGGCAAGAACCAACTCCTATTGATGCAATTAATAGTGCTTGCGATTTTATTGGTGGCCCAAACTTAAGCTTCGATGGAAACACGCTATATTATACTGCCTTTATAGACGGTCTAACCCAAACTGAGGATATATACTTTTCAACCCGTGAAAAAGATACTTGGAGTGCCCCTAAAAAGTTTATGGGCACCATTAATACCGATATAAATTATGAAGGATTTTCATCCATATCTTCAGATGAAAGAGCTATTTATTTTATTCGATTGAATGAAGAATATCCGTATGATAAAAAAACAAAGGAAAATTGTTTTAACATATGGATATCAAAAAAAACGATTGAAGGAGAATGGCTGCCACCAGAATTATTGCCAGATCATATTAACACAGGCTGCGTAAGGGACCCCAAAATAATGGCAGATAACAGAACGTTATTATTCTCTGCCTTAACAGCAGGTGAAAAAAAGAAGTTTAATTTATACCAAACACAGGTGCAAGTTGATGGCAGTTGGGGAACGCCAATTCCATTAGATTATGTTAATACTGAACTAAATAATTTAAACCCTACGATTCCCGCATCTGGAGATATTATGTATTTTAACTCTGAGGGTGATTTATATACTATAGAAATTGCACCGGAATATCGTCAGTTTTTTAATGCCAGTATAGTTGGTTATGTACGAGATTATAAATCAGGAGAGGGGCTTTCTGCTCAAATTATTATAAAGGACGCTAGTAATCTTGAAACCATTTCTATTTTAAATGCAAATGAGAACGGTCGTTTCAATGTAATTCTAAATGGCGGCAGAAATTATAAGGTAGAGTTTGTTGTGGATGGGTATTTAGCACAATCGTTCGACTACGATTTGTACTATATGACTGAGTATGTAGAAGAATTAAAAACAGTTAAATTAAAGTCTGATGCAGATTTGGGCTTGGTTGTGTACGATAAGGGTCTTAACTCACCCATTCCTGCAGCAGTAACAATCTTAGAAGAAGATGGCTCGGTGTTTTCTAATTTTGAACTTAAAGATTATGATGAAAGCAGCTCTAGTTTTGTGTTAGATATTAATAAAAAATATTCCATAATAGCGGGAGCGGATTTGTTTGAAGGAGATACAATTGAAGTAAATACGGCAAATAAGACAGATCTTAACCTGAAAATTTACTTGACGCCAAAAACAGTAGCCTATAATTTTAACGTAACAGACGTTACGTCAAAAAGAAAACTTCGTTCAAAACTTACGCTAAAAAACAGCAGTAAAGATGAAATAATTGAAGGCTTTGTAGATGAAACATTCAATTTAAGGCAAGGAGATCAGTACGAAGTGCTTACCTCTGGCGATAGAGGCTACCTGTTATCTACCAATAAAATTGTGGTGCCTATTGTTAAAGAGGGAGAAAAGGCTGAAACTGCAGACGTGGAAATTGCAGTAACCGCCTTGGCCGTTGGTGTTAATTTAATTTTAAATAATATTTCATTTAAGTCGAACTCGGCTCAACTTTCTTCTAACTCGTTACTAGAGTTAGATCGTGTAAAAGATTTTATGTTGTTAAACTCAACTGTAAGAATAGAAATTTCTGCCCACTCCGATGATGTTGGAGCAGATGCATATAACAAGCAACTGTCTCAAAAAAGAGCCAATAGTGTATTGGATTATTTGGTTCAAAAAAATATAGCTACTAACCGAATGGAAAGTATTGGTTATGGAGAACAAAAGCCAATTGTGTTAAATGATTCAGAGGAAAATCGAGCTATAAACCGAAGGGTTGAGTTAAAGGTTATTGGGTTGTAGTTTATCTAATTAACTGAGGAGTTTAACCTTCTAAAAATGAGTACTGTTTATAATTAATTAAAGGCGAATGATTCTCTTTTTTGTACTTATTCAAGTACTATCAATAATGTTCTAATATTACCAAATTGTTACTGTTGAAATCCAATTCATAGCGGAATAATTATACTAGTTTTGATTAATTTTTTACCACAAAATAATTAATTATGAAAAAACAATTACTCACATTATTTGCAGCTGCACTTATCATGCTTGCAGGGAGTAGCTCCCTAATGGCACAAGGTGTAACTACGGCTTCTGTTTCAGGGAGAATCCTTGATGAAGGACAGGCTGGTTTACCTGGTGTAAACATTATTGCCATTCACGAGCCAAGTGGCACGAAGTATGGCGCTTCTTCAAATGCCAATGGGTCGTTTCAAATGCGAAACATGAAAATTGGAGGCCCATATTCTTTCGAAGCAAGCTTTGTTGGATATGCTAACCAAAGAGTTGAAAACGTGTTTTTAAAACTAGGAGAGTCTTTTCCTTTAGAAATTGACATGAGTATTTCGCTTACCGAGCTTATGGCCATTGTAATTACAGACGATGGAAGTTTGATTAACAGTGATAGAACAGGTGCTCAAACGAGCGTAAATGCTGAGGCAATTAGAAGTATGCCAACAATTTCTCGTTCGCAGCAAGACATTACAAGACTTACTCCACAATCGGATGGGAATAGTTTTGGAGGTAGAAATAATCTTTATAATAACTTTTCTTTAGATGGATCTATTTTTAATAACTCATTTGGCTTAGACGTTGCCACCCCAGGTGGCCAAGCAGGAGCAAATCCAGTTTCAATGGATGCAATTGAGCAGATACAAGTTTCATTAGCTCCTTTCGATGTTCGTCAAGGTGGGTTTACTGGTGCTGGTATTAATGCTGTTACTAAGTCGGGTACTAACGAAGTTAAAGGAACAATCTATACTTTCTTTAGAAACGAAGGAATGACGGGTAGTAAAGTGGATGGGTTTGATGCTCCTAACCTTGATTATAATTCTAATATTTATGGAGTTAGTGTTGGTGGCCCGATCATTAAAAACAAATTATTCTTTTTTGTAAATGCCGAAGGTGTTCGTAAAACAGAGTTAGCTCACGGGTTTGTTGCAGATAATGGTTCAAATACAGGTTTGCCTAACACAACATCTGTGTCAGAAAGTGATATAAAGGCAGTACAAGATTATTACAGAACTCGTTGGAACTACGATCCAGGAGCTTATCAAGGATATACACACGAAACTTATAATAATAAGTTTTTAGCTAAAATTGATTGGAATATTAGCGATAAGCATAACTTATATGATGCGTTATAACTTCCTAGATTCTTATAAAGATATTTTACCTCATCCAGAAGCTATTATTGGCCGTGGCCCTACGAGCTTTAGATTGCCTTTCGAAAACTCTTCGTATCGAATTTTTAATAAAATTAACTCTTACGTTGCTGAGTTAAACTCTAATTTCTCAACCAATATTTCTAATAAACTCCAAGTTAGTTATACACAGTTTAGAGATAAGAGAGAGCCTAAATCGGCTCCTTTTCCTGTAGTTGATATATTTGATGCCAATGGCCAGTTAGCAATAACAGCTGGTTCAGAAATGTTTTCTACAAACAATGTGTTAGATCAAAATATACTCCAGTTTACCGATAATCTAACTTGGTTTCAGAACAAACACACTTGGACATTTGGTGTGAACTATGAGCAATTTTCATTTGATAATTCATTTAACTTATTTTACTATCCTTGGTACGCAGCTTTTGGGGTTCCAGCTTTTCTTAGTGATGGCTTAGTTCCTTTTGCAGGAAATGCTTCTGGAGATTTAAATCAAGATGTACTTAATAATAATGGAAACTTTGCTTTATCATCTATTAAAGTAGCACAGCTTGGGCTTTATGCACAAGACGAGTTACAAGTTAACGAGCGCTTTAAATTAACGTTAGGCTTAAGAGTGGATGTTCCTTTATATTTAAGTGAAATTGCTCCAGATTCTGAAATCCAAGGTTTTAACGGCTGGGTAAAACCTGATGGAACTCCTGGTGTGGTTGACCCATCAACTTTTCCTAAAACAAACTTAATGTGGTCGCCAAGAGTTGGTTTTAACTGGGACGCTTCTGGCAACGGAACATTGCAAGTACGTGGTGGAACAGGAATATTTACTGGTCGTATTCCATTTGTTTGGTTAGGTAACCAAGCATCTAATGCGGTTATGAACCCAGGTTATACATTCCAAATCAACGATACGGAAGAAGACTTTAAATACCCACAAGTTTGGAAAACAAACATAGGTGTTGATAAGAAATTTAACAATGGGTTAGTAGTTACATTCGAAGGGATTTTAGGTAAAGATCTTAATGCTGTGGTACACAGAAACTACGATATGTTAGCTCCTTCTAGTAATTTAACAGGAACAGGAGATACAAGAGCTGCTTTTGGTGGATTTAATGAAACACATATTTATGCTTCATCTCCAGGAAATATTGGCTTCTTAGATGCTGGTGCCATTGTAATGGAAAATTCAAACGAAGGCTTCCAAATGTCGTTAACAGCTGGGTTAAGCAAAAATTGGGAAAACGGACTTTTTGTAAGTGCTTTTTATACCTACCAAACATCTAAAGATTTAACGTCTATTCCTGCGGAAATTGCAGCCGATGCATTTCAAAGAAACCCTGTGGTGGGTAACCCTAACGAGTCTAACTATTCTTGGTCACGTTATGGTTTAACACACCGTTTTATTGTTTCATTAGGATACGAAGTGTCGTATAGTAAATTTACGTCTAGCTTTAGTGGTTTTTACGAGTTAGGTAAAGGCAATAGATACTCTTACACCTATGCGGGTGATATTAACAGAGATGGTATTGCTACCAATAATGATTTATTATATGTACCTGCTAATTCTGGTGATATAAATATTGGTACTGTTGATGGAACAGGAACAGGCGTGCCTGCTGCCGATGCTACAGCTCAATATTCGGCATTAAGTGCTTTTATCGATCAAGACCCTTACTTAAGTACTCGTAGAGGAGATTATGCTGAACGTAATGGAGCTCAATTACCTACTTATGGTCAATTCGATTTTAAATTTGTTGAAAGCTTTAATTTCGAAATTGCTGGTAAGCCAAACCAATTACAATTATCGTTCGATATCCTAAACCTAGGTAATATGTTTAATTCAAGCTGGGGAGTTCGCCAGTTTGCAAACAACACAAACCCTATTTCTGTTAGTGGTATCGATAATAATGGTACTCCTTGGTTAAGCTTTAATCAAAACTTAACAGAGACATATATCAACGACACATCACTACGCTCTAAATGGCAGATGCAAATTGGTGTTAGATGGATCTTTAATGGATTGTAATATTCTTACCTAGTAGCAAGTTCTGCTAGTTTTAAAAGCCCTACTCTTGGAGTAGGGCTTTTTTATTTGCCTGATTATCTTGGAGTTATTTCTATTTTACTGACAAATATCATTTTTAAATAAGACCAATTTGTCTTATTTTAGAGTGAAATTGTATTGCGATGCAATATTGTTTTGTATGTAAAACCTAAACTTAATTTGTATGTTATCAAAAAAACAAGCAAAGGCATTTTTCTTAGGAGGGACTGTTCTGTTTTCTGCAATATTTCTTGCATTATCAGTAGAAACAGTAACTTCATCAATGCCTGAAAAAACCAATGATGATCAAATTACTGAAGCCGTTGTTAGAGGCAAAGTAATTTGGGATTCGAACAATTGTATGGGTTGCCATACAATTTTAGGAGAAGGCGCCTATTATGCGCCAGAGTTAACACGTGTATATTCTCGTAAAGGCGAAGGATATATTAAAGCTGTATTAATGTCTAAAACACCTTGGGCTCCGAACGGAAGAAAAATGGTGGCGTATGGGCTTTCTGATGAAGATGCAAACGATGCGGTAGCCTTTTTTAAATGGATAAACGAAATGGACTTGAATGGATTTCCTCCAGAACCAGATCCATTACTATCTAAGTAGTAATAATTAAACATTTAAAATAGACAATATCATGAAACAAATTGCTTTTATGATACCAAAAACAAAATACAGACATCATGAAATATAAATCACAAAAAGTAGCCTATTGGTTTTTTGCCTTAAGCATGTTGCTTATCGTATTGCAAATTACCTATGGTTTTATAATGGGCTTTGCGCATATGGGGTATGACGGGCTTCACGATATTATCCCATTTAATGCGGCCAGAGCCACTCATAATAATTTATTGGTAGTTTGGTTACTCTCAGGCTTTATGGGAGCAGCTTACTACATTATTCCAGAGGAAGCTCAGCAAGAGTTAGTTTCTGTAAAACTAGCTTATGTGCAATTAATTACGCTGGCCCTAGTAGGAGTTACGGCAGTAATTGGTTTTCACTTTAACTGGTGGGAAGGACGTAAATTTTTAGAAATCCCTAGAGAATTAGATTACTTAGTAGTAATTAATGTGCTAACCTTTTTAGGTATAATTTTAGCTACCCTGTTTAAAGGTAAAAAGCAATCAACTACAGCTATGGTGCTTACTATGGGCTTGGTATTTGCCGCCTTATTATACCTGCCAGGGATGATTTGGTTTGATAATCAAGCCATGGATTCATTCTTCCGTTGGTGGGTTGTACACCTATGGGTAGAGGGAGTTTGGGAATTAATAATGGGCGGTATATTAGCTTTCTTATTAATTAAACTAACAGGAGTAGATAGAGAAGTTATTGAAAAATGGTTGTATGTAATTGTTGGCTTAACCTTCCTTTCAGGAATATTGGGAACAGGTCATCATTATTACTACATAGGTGCTCCAGAGTACTGGTTAATAATTGGTGGTATATTCTCGGCATTAGAACCGCTGGCATTTTTAGCAATGGCATTATTTGCTATTCATATGTATCGTAAAGGAGGCAGAAACCACCCTAATAAAACGGCTTTATTTTGGACACTTGGCTCTGCCATTGTCTCATTTGTAGGGGCAGGATTATTAGGTTTAGCTCACACATTGCCACAAGTAAACATGTACACACATGGTACATTAGTTACAGCTATGCATGGCCACCTTGCATTCTGGGGCGCTTATGGTATGATTGTTTTTGCCATGATTTCTTACGCCTTACCTCAATTAACAGGTCGCAAACTGTATAACACAGTAACAGGTCTTTATGGTTTCTGGTTATCCTTAATTGGTATGGTAGGTATGACGACTGTTTTTGGTGTAGCAGGAGTTGCTCAGGTTTACCTGGAAAGAAGAATAGGCTTGGACTTTATGGTGGCACAGAAAGAAATTGAAGTGCACTTTTTAGTGTTAGTGATTTGTGCAACACTATTTGCTACAGGTATCACCTTGTTTATTATTGATTTTATTAAATATGGCCAGCCAAATGATGAAGCATTGATAGGTGAAGATGAAGTGAATTCATTAGAAAACACCTAGTAAATAGTTAAATTAAAGCTGCCCGAATTTTGCGTCATTCCTGCGTAAGCAGGAATCTCATAATTGATTGCATTTGGGCAGCTTTTGTATTTTTAATACCTATGAAAATTAAAGAAGAACCCTATTACCATCAAGTAGGAAAAGAAGTTGAAGTTTTTGAACACGCTTACAAACAAAAGCTTCCCTTGCTAATA
>CAZDQR010000003.1:0-31286 GCA_964507315.1 uncultured Roseivirgaceae bacterium | reverse complement strand
TAGATATGCAATTTACAAAGATTATATTATGTAGCTAAGTGATTATCTCTAAAGATCGCTTTTATGCGGCAGGTTATTTTGGCAGAGATGCATTTAATTTTGAAGGCGTGTTTGGCTTTGATTGGGGCAATGCCACTGGCACTTTTCGTTGGAACCACTTGTTTAGCGAAAAGCTATTTTCAAACACCACCTTTATTGCATCACAATTTGATTATGGTTTAAATCTAACAGATCCAGCCTTGGGGTTTAAATGGACTTCTGTAATTAATGAGCTCTCGTTTAAGCAGCATTTTAATTGGTTTGTATCGCCTAAAAATGAACTAGACTTTGGATATAATTTTATTTATCGAAAATTTGAACCTGCCAATTTTAGCCCAACAAGTGACTCTTCTCTTTTTACTTCGGTGCAGCTTCAAAAACTATATGCCTTAGATCACGCTTTTTATATTGGCAATAAGCAAAAAGTATCGAGCAAGCTTTCATTAGTGTATGGTCTTCGGTTATCAATATTTCAGAATGTAGGCCCTGGCGATGTAAAAATATACGAGGACCCTCAAAATAACATTCGACCAAAAGTTATAAGGGTAGATACTTACGATAAGTTCGAATCAATTATTAATTACATAAACCTTGAGCCCCGTTTCTCTGCGCGCTATTTGCTCAATGAAGTCAGCTCCATTAAGCTATCCTATAATAGGATGGTGCAAAACGTTCATTTAATTTCATCTGGCACAGTTCCACTGCCATTTAATACTTGGAGCCCAAGTTCCACCTATTTAAAGCCGCAAATTGCAGATCAAGTTGCAGGGGGGTATTTTAGAAATTTTAAAGACAATATGTATGCATTATCTTCCGAGGTGTTTTATAAGAAAATGCAAAATGTAACAGATTTTGCAGATAATGCAGATGTGTTTTTTAATGAAGACTTAGCAACAGAATTTAGGCAAGGCAGCTCCGAAGCCTATGGCTTAGAACTGCAGTTTAAGAAAACCCGAGGAAAGTTTACAGGGTTTATTAATTATACCTGGTCTAAATCTACTCGGTTAATTCCTGGCGTAAATTTGGGCAACTCTTTCCGTTCCAATTACGACCGAAGAAATGCGTTTAATATATTGGCAAGCTATCATCTAAATGACCGATGGGATTTTTCATCTGCTTTTACCTATAGTACGGGTCGGCCAATTACCTTGCCAACTGGGCAGTACGAATATCAATTTTATAAGCCATCTTATGTATCTGAGCGAAATGGCTACTTGCTACCTGCTTTTCATAGGCTCGATTTTTCTGCTGTGCTAACCCCGTTAAAAAATAAACATAGACATATGCAAACCAAATGGGTGTTTGCAATCTATAATGCCTATAATCGTCAAAATCCATTTACGATTTTTGCCAGAGATAAAGAAGTAAACAACGTGTCTATGGGCGATAAAGAGTTTGTTATGATCTATTTATTCCCAATTGTGCCTTCTGTAACTTTTAACATGCGTTTTTAATGATAAAATATTTAGTTAACATAATAGCCTTTACCCTATTGTTTTATAGCTGCGAAAAGGTGGTTGAAATAGACATTGGCCAATCGGTTCCACAAGTAGTTATCGAAGGGATTTTAACAAATGTTGATACTACTCATTTTGTAAAAGTGAGTAAGTCAATTCCATTTTACGAAACTGGATTAAGTGTTGTAACCGATGCAATTATAACAGTAACTGGCAACGGGCAGGTTTATAATTACACGCATAACCCAATGGTCTTAGATAGTATGAAAGGTTATTATTTTTCGGATGATAAATATGAAGGGATAATAGGCAATGACTATACCTTATCTGTAGATGTACAAGGAGTTAATTATAGTGCGAATGATACATTACGGTTTGTAACTCCTATCGATAGCTTATCTTTTACTATTGCAGCACAAATAAGCGAAGAAGATGAGGAAGATGGTAAAATATACCAGGCTATTCTCTATGCAAACGAACCCCAAGAATCGGAAGATTTTTATCAGTTTCAGTTTTACCGTGATAATGAATTAATTGCATATCCCGATAATATTTATGTGTTTTCAGATGTGGCTTTTGGTCCCTCACTTAATGGTTTAAGGTCTCCTGTGCTTTTTAGAGAAGGGGAACTAGCTACGGTTAAATTGTTAAGTATTTCTAGAGAGCAGTACTTATTTTATTCTGATTTGGCAAATTTATTAAATACTGATGGAGGCATGTTTAGCCCACCACCGGCAAACCCAAGAAATACATTTACCAATAATGCCTTAGGGCTTTGGCAAGTATCTGCAATGAGTACCGATTCAATTAGAATTGCACCATAGGCCTATGCTAATATTAGTTTAGAAATATTAATTGTACTTAGGGAACTATTTAGTCTCAATATTCATTTTAATAACTAACAAACTTAATTCTAATGAGAAAACACACTTTATTATTCGTATTAACCTTATTTATATCTAGTGGTTTAATGGCTCAAAATAAAATGACCATAATACCTACGGTAAATTCGGTAGAAGTAACAGTAAATAAGATTACGTCTATACTAAAAACGAAAGGCTTAACAGTGTTTGATATTGTTGATCATAAAAAAGGAGCGGAGTCGGCTTCTATGGAGTTACGCCCAACTACCTTAATTATTTTTGGCAACCCTAAGGTGGGCACCAAATTAATGCAATGCGATCAAACGGTTGGTGCCGATTTGCCTATGAAATTTTTAGTATGGCAAGATGGTGAGGGCAAAAACTGGATTGGTTATTACAAGCCTTCTCTATTGGCTAATAAATATGCGTTAGATGATTGCAAGGCGGTTTTAGAGAAAATGGATGGCGCTTTGGCTAAGTTTTCTTCGGTTGGTGCGCAATAGCATATTGTAGAGTAAAAGTTCAATTCTAGATTTATGTAATAGATAATTCAATTATTAATTTTGTCTATTCATAAAATTCTATATATTACAGCCCAAAGTAACATAGTAAATAATGAGCAGCAAAACCGAATTTCGAGCTGAATTTGATATAAACGCATCTAAAAAGATGCTATACCCATATATATTCTCCCCAAGTGGCCTATCTCAATGGATGGCAGATGATGTAACCGTGAATGAAGATAAAGTTTTTAACTTTATTTGGGATGGAGAAGATCATAAAGCTAAAATGGCTGCCCATAGAGTAAATACCTTTGTAAGGTTCGAGTTTGTTCCGGCAGAAGGAGAAGATGAAGAAGATTTGGCCTATATGGAAATTCGTTTAGAAATGAACGAACTTACTCAATCTGTCTTTATTGCTATTACTGATTATTCTGATATAGATGACGATGAAGAGTCTATGGATCTTTGGGGTAGTTTAGTAGATGCGCTCAAAGAAATAGTAGGCGGGTAAAAAAGCAAGCAATATTCTTTCGCTAGAACACGGATATTAATCTAATTATTTATTTTTGCACTTGAATTTGGCCTATTTTTTGCCATTTAGATAGTACATGAAAAAAATCGACAAACTTATTATCAAGGCCTTTATTGGGCCTTTTATTTTAACTTTTGCAGTAATAGTCTTTATTCTGCTTACAGTTCAGATGATGAATTATGTTGATCAAATCTTTGGCAAAGATTTAAGCTATATTGATTTAGGAGTGTTGGTTATGCATTTCGCCATCTTTCAAACGCCCATTGCTTTTCCATTAGCCGTAATGTTAGCTTCGCTAATGACATTTGGTAATTTGGGTGAGCATTTTGAGCTAACAGCCATAAAAAGTGCTGGAATTTCACTTATTAGAGCCATGATGCCAATCTTTATTGTGGTAATCTTTGTTACTATCTTGGCTTTTTTCTCTAATAATTTCCTGGTTCCCAATTCGGCACTAAAAGCGTATAGCCTATTGTATGATATCCGACAAAAGAAACCTGCCTTAGATATTGAGCCAGGTTTATTTTATGGAGGGATTGATAAATATAAAATTAAGGTTGATAGTAAAATGCCAGACGGTAAAACATTGCTCGGCATTATTATATATAATCATACCGATCGAAATGGCAATAGGGATGTAACCATAGCCGATTCGGGCAAAATGTATACAATTTTAAATGATCAATACTTAAAATTTGAATTATATAATGGCTCTCATTATACAGAAGGGAAAGGAAAGGCTTCACGAGGAAGAATTCAAGATTACCAGCAAATAGGCCCTTTTACTCGCACCTATTTTAAGCAAAGCGAAATAGTATTTGATCTGTCCTCGTTTGGAATGTCTCGAACCGATGAAGGGCTTTTTGCCTCAAATAGGTTAATGCGTAATTTTAATGAGCTTAATCGTGATCTCGACTCCTTATCTGATGATATTTATTTAACAAAGGCCCAAGTATATGACGTGCCAAGGAGGTTCTTTACCTATAGTTCTATCAAGAAGAATATAATTATTCCTGATGAGATTGTAGAGGTGCAAGAAAAAGAAGATTCTATTAAGCAAGTTCGCTTAGATGAGCAAAACAGACTAGCTGAGGAGGCGATGGTTGAGGATATTAAAAAAAATAAAGAAAACGATAAAAAGGATTCTACGGCATCAAAAGAATTCTCTAATAAAAAACTGAGTAATAAAGTAGTTAAAAATAAAAAAGCACATGTTTCTGTTCCAAAAAAAATAAAAAATAAGAATGTGGTTAAAATTGAATATGTTAAACCTTTAACGCAATTTAAAAAACCACCTAAAGTTCCTCAGGGTGAGATGCTTGATAAAGAAGAGCTTGGCTTGGAGTCTGCATCAAAGATAGATAGGATAATTAAGCTTAAGAAAGCTGAAAATGCTATTCCTGATTCTATAATAATACAAGCCATTAGCAAAAAATACGAAGATAAAAATCAAAGGAAGAGAACACTAAAAGCGGCATTGGCAACTGTAAGGCAGGCTAAAAGCAAATTATCGGTTCAAAATAGTAGAATAGAGCAATTAAATAAGAGTTACTTCGAATTTGATATTCAGTGGCATAAAATGTTGGCTACAGCTGCAGCCTGCTTATCTATGTTTTTAATTGGAGCTCCTTTAGGTGCTATAATTAAACGAGGAGGGCTGGGATTTCCTGTATTAGTATCAATCCTATTTTTTATAATTTATTATGTAATTAGTATTGGAGGAGAAAAGTATGCAAAATCTGGAATGCTGCCAGTTATTCAAGGAGTTTGGATGGCGAATATTATTTTGTTCCCCATTGGGGTATTCTTTTTAAGGCAGGCTAAAAATGATGCTCGCTTATTTGAGCTAGATTATTATTTAGTAGCGGCAAGTAATTTAGTTAAATGGGTGCGCGAAAAATTAGGGCGTAAAGAATGACCCTTTATTTTAACTCTTCCTTTGTTTATCCCCACTAGCTAGTTACTTTTGCGCAACATTAAAAAAATAAGCTAACTATGTATTTATCGAAAGAAAAGAAACAAGAGCTCTTCGAGAATCATGGCCGGTCAAAGTCTAAAGCAGATACTGGTTCTGCCGAGGCTCAAGTCGCCCTATTCACGTTTAGAATTAGCCATTTAACGGCTCATCTTAAAACAAACAAAAAAGATTACTCTACCCAACAAGGGCTGCTAAAACTAGTAGGTAAAAGAAGGAAACTTCTTAACTACTTAAAGCATAAAGATATTGAAAGATATCGTGCTGTAATCGCAGATTTGAATTTAAGAAAATAATAAAAAGGGGCTATGTAGCCCCTTTTTGGTTTAAGGGGCCATTCCCTAGGAGGTGTTCTCCGAGCTTTTAGCGACAAGACTGCTAAAAGTGGATGTAAAAAAAAGTAAAAGAATGTCATTAAACGTAATTAAGAAAACCATCGCATTACCCGATGGACGTGAGATTACCATTGAAACTGGTAAACTAGCAAAACAAGCAGATGGATCTGTTGAAGTAAGAATGGGTAATACTGTATTACTTGCTACTGTAGTATCTAATAAAGATGCTAGAGAAGGAGTAGATTTTCTACCAATGAGTGTAGATTATCAAGAAAAATTTGCTGCCAACGGAAAAATTCCTGGTGGGTTCTTAAAAAGAGAAGCTCGCCTTTCTGACTACGAAGTTCTTATTTGTAGATTGGTAGATAGAGCATTGAGACCATTGTTTCCAAGTAATTACCACTCAGAAACTCAGGTTATGATTAGCTTAATTTCAGCTGATCAGGATGATATGCCAGATGCATTAGCCGCATTAGCTGCTTCTGCTGCATTATCTGTATCTGATATTCCTTTCCAAGGGCCAATATCGGAAGTTAGAGTAGCTCGAATTGATGGAGAATATAAAGTTAATCCTTCAAAAAGTGAGTTAGAAAATGCTGACTTAAATATTATAGTTGCCGCTACCGAAGAGAATATAATGATGGTAGAAGGTGAGTTTCAAGAAGTTGCAGAAGCTGATTTATTAGAAGCGCTTCAACTAGCTCACGATAACATCAAATTGCATTGTAAAGTACAAAAGGAGCTTACCATCGAAACTGGTAATGTTGAAAAACGTACATTCAATCACGAAACAAACGATGAAGATTTAGCTAAAAAAGTAGCTGCTGATCTTTACGATCAAGTGTATGCAGTTTATAATGCTAAAATTGCTAAAAAAGCAGAAAGAGGAGAGCAGTTAAAAACAATAAGAGACGAATACATCGCTGCCTTACCAGAAGACTCTGATGTAAACATCGACTTATTAAAAAAATACTACCACGATGTGGAGAAAGATGCAGCTCGTAAAGTTGTGTTAAACGAAAACGTTAGAATGGATGGTAGAGCAATGGATGAAATTCGCCCTATTTGGAGCGAAGTTGATTACTTGCCTATGCCTCACGGTTCTGCCGTATTTACACGTGGAGAAACACAATCGTTATCTACAGTAACCTTGGGTTCTAAATTAGATGAGCAAATGATTGATAGCGCTTTGGGTAAAGGCTTCAATAAATTTATGCTTCATTATAATTTCCCGGCATTTTCTACTGGTGAGGCTCGTCCTAACCGTGGCACTAGCCGTAGAGAAGTTGGTCATGGTAATTTAGCGTATAGAGCTATCAAGCCAATGTTGCCTTCTGCAGAAGATTTCCCATACACAATTCGTATTGTTTCTGATATTTTAGAATCAAATGGTTCGTCATCAATGGCTACTGTTTGTGCAGGTACGTTAGCATTAATGGATGCAGGTGTTCAAATTAAGGCTCCTGTTTCTGGTATTGCAATGGGTATGATTTCTGATCCAGAAACTGGTAAATATGCAATCCTTTCGGATATTTTAGGAGATGAAGATCACCTAGGAGATATGGATTTTAAAGTTACAGGTACTGAAAAAGGGATTACTGCTTGCCAAATGGATATTAAAGTGGATGGTCTTTCATACGAAGTATTAGCCGAAGCTTTAGCTCAAGCTAAAAAAGGTCGTTTACATATTTTAGGTAAAATGAAAGAGACTCTTGCTGCTCCTAATCCAGGATTGAAAAGCAATGCTCCTCAAAATTACGTGATCAATATTCCTAGAGATTTAATTGGTGCTGTAATAGGGCCTGGTGGTAAAATTGTTCAAGAGATTCAAAAAGAATCTGGAGCAACAGTAATCATCGAAGAAGTAGAAGATGGTGGTAGAGTAACCGTATTCTCTCCTAATCAAGATTCAATGGACGTGGCGGTTAACAAGATTAAAGCGATTGTAGCTATGCCAGAAGAAGGCGAAGAGTACGATGGAGTTGTTAAGTCTGTAGTGCCATTTGGAGCATTTATCGAGTTTATGCCTGGTAAAGAAGGCTTACTTCATATTTCTGAAATTAAATGGGAACGCATCGAGAAGATGGACGGTGTTTTAGCAGTAGGCGAAAACATTAAAATCAAGCTTATTGGAGTTGATCCTAAGTCGGGCAAGTTTAGATTATCACGTAAAGTGTTACTTCCTAAACCGTCAAACGATTAATTATTAAATTAATTAAATTTTAAAGGAGGCGATTTCGTCTCCTTTTTTTATGCTCAATAATAAGATTGCATTATTAATAGTATAAATTGAATAATAGTCTTATATTTATCATTCGAGATAAAATAGTGGTATTCTAAGATTTATTAATGAGGCAACTAAAAATTAGCAAGCAAATAACGAATAGAGAGAGTATCTCTATTGATAAGTATTTGCACGAAATTGCTAAAGTTGAGTTGCTCACTACCGATGAAGAAGTAAGTTTAGCTAAGCGTATTAAAGAAGGTGATGAAGCTGCCCTTGAAAAACTTACCAATGCTAATCTTAGGTTTGTGGTTTCCGTAGCTAAGCAATATCAAAATCAAGGGCTAACCTTAGGCGACTTAATTAGCGAAGGAAATTTAGGCCTTATTAAGGCCGCCAAACGATTTGATGAAACTCGTGGATTTAAATTTATTTCGTATGCAGTTTGGTGGATTCGCCAATCACTTTTGCAGGCATTGGCAGAACATTCTCGTATTGTGCGTTTGCCATTAAATAGGGTAGGGGCGTTAAATAAAATTTCACGAACTTTTTCTGAGCTAGAGCAGCTCTACGAGCGAGAGCCTTCTACAGAGGAAATTGCTGAAATTATGGAACTTGCGCCCGAGGAAATAACATCATCTATGAAACTATATGGCCGCCATTTGTCAATGGATGCGCCTATGAATGGCAATGAATTAAATTTGCTAGATGTACTAGAAAATAATGATAGTCGTCCAGATGCGCTCTTAATGAGTGATTCTTTAACCAAACAGGTGGAGCGTGCCATTTCAATTCTAACACAAAGAGAAGCAGATGTTGTGTGCTTATATTTTGGTATTTGTGGCACTAAATCTCTTACGCTTGAAGAAATTGGGGAGAAGTTAAATTTAACACGAGAACGTGTTCGACAGATTAAAGAAAGTGCGATCAAACGACTTCGACAGTCTGCTCCTCGTGATGGATTGAAACCTTATTTAGGTTAAAATTGTTGTAACTTTACAAAACTTTTTAGCTCATTTAAATGAGCCTTTTTTTTAGAATTTAGATTTTACAGTTATGACAAAAGAAGATGTTAAAGTATTAATTATTGGTTCTGGTCCTGCTGGTTATACAGCTGCAATATATGCTGCTCGTGCAGGCTTAAAGCCAGTTTTGTATACGGGTGGTGAGCCTGGTGGCCAATTGGTTACTACCAATGATGTAGAAAATTTCCCTGGGTATCCAGATGGGATTAATGGCCCTGAGATGATGATGCAATTACAGCAACAAGCTGAGCGTTTTGAAACAGATGTTCGTTTTGGTGTTGTTACTAAGGTGGATTTTTCTGGTTATCCTCATAAAGCAATTATTGATGATAACCATGAAATTACAGCTGAAGCGGTAATTATATCTACAGGTGCGACAGCTCAATATTTAGGCTTAGAGTCTGAGAATAGCTTAAAAGGCAAAGGTGTTTCTGCGTGTGCTATTTGCGATGGGTTCTTTTACAAAGGAATGGATGTTGCTGTTGTAGGTGGAGGAGATAGTGCTGCTGAAGAAGCTACTTATTTGGCAAACATTTGCCCTAAAGTATATTTAATCGTGCGTAGAGATGAGCTTAGAGCGTCTAAAATTATGCGGCAGCGCGTACTTAACACACCAAATATCGAAGTGCTTTGGAATTCCGAAACTCAAGAAGTACTAGGAGACGATAAAGTGATTGGAGCTAGAATGCTAAACAATAAAACCAATGAAGAATTTACCATTGATATAGAAGGGTTCTTTGTTGCCATTGGACATAAGCCAAATACAGGTATTTTTAAGGAATACCTTGATATGGACAAAACAGGCTACTTAATTCCTGTTCCTGGATCTACTCGAACAAACGTTGAAGGTGTATTTGCAACAGGAGACGCTGCAGATAAAGTATATAGACAAGCTGTAACCGCAGCTGGTACAGGTTGCATGGGCGCACTAGATGCAGAAAAATTTCTTCAATCGAAAGAAGTAGAAGCCTAAAGATGTTCTTAATTCTTGCTCTGCAAGAAGATTATTATCAGAGTCTTTCGTTCATTGAAAGACTCTGATTGTTTTAACTAACCAATACAAAACTATGACCACCAATAAACTTGATATTCTTGCCCTTGCAGCACACCCCGATGATGTTGAATTATCTTGTGGAGGTACTATTGCTAAGTATTGTAACGAAGGCAAAAAGGTAGGAATTGTTGATTTTACACAAGGGCAAATGGGAACCAAAGGGTCGCCAGAGTTAAGGTTGGAGGAAGCTAGCAATGCAGCTAAAATTCTAGGTTTGGCCGTTAGAGAAAACCTAGGTTTTGAAGATGTGTTTTTTGAAAATTCGATAGAAAATCAATTAAAAATTGTACAGGTTCTGAGAAAATACCGCCCCGAAATACTGCTTATTAATGCACCCGAAGACCGCCATCCAGACCATGTACGTGCTTCGGATATGTCTAAGGCAGCAGTATTCCTTTCTGGGTTAAAGAAAATTGAGACCAAAGAGGATGGGAATATTCAGGATGTTTGGCGACCGAGAGTAGTGTATCATTACATACAGAGCAATATGCTTACGCCAGATTTCATATTGGATGTATCGGACCATCTTGAATTAAGAGAAAAAGCTATTTGGGCATTTGCATCTCAGTTGCATAATCCTAATGATAAAAAAGGGGAAACATTTATTTCTTCGCCCGAGTTTTTGCAAATGCTTGATGCAAGAGGCAAAGTATTAGGGCACTCCATCGGAGTTAAATTTGGAGAGGGATTTATTGGAACTCGGAATACAGGCGTTTCAGACTTATTTGGTCTGCTGTAAAATCAATATCTAATTGTCGGTAGTGGTTTAGTAGTTCTTTCGTAGTTAAATCAGGCTGGTTTATTAATTGTGCAGCTCCCTCTTTAATGGCTATAGAAGGGTAATATTCATCTCTGAGGTAATGTACTAAGTGTAGTACTCGTAGTCCATTAAGCCAACTAAACCACCGATGAATAAAAGTTTGAATTGTGCTGCTTTGCCGTTTAATTTCGATTAAGGAACTTTCGAAATCCTCTTTTTGTAAATAAGCCTGAACACCAGATGGCAATGTTTGCAACAACTTAGTATTATCAGTACAGGCATAAAATTGAGGGACTAGTTGTAGCAATGCTGCTATTTCATTAAAAATAATTGGGTTATACGAGACTAAGTTACTATCATTATTCTCTTCCCATTCTCCCATTGCTTTACCAGTTCCAAATGGAACTCTATCAGAAATCCTTGCAGAAGGGTACACTGTTGCAGTTGATATTTCTTCATAATTGCCATAAGGTATTATTTTATGTAGAAAATGGAAGTCCTCGCCAGCTTTTCGCCTGTTCATACCGCCTGCCTTTACATAGGCATCACAACGAACTGCCATGCTCGAACCTATGGTATGAAACGCATATGGATAGCCGGCCCTTCTTAATCCATTTACATAATAACGCAGATGTAGCTCATATTGAATAATGCCGTCTTGTTGTTCGGGGGAAAGGGCATTAAATTCATGTTCAAAATTGATAGAAGCTCCTGTTAACTTCTCTTTTTCAAATGCATTATACACCTCTTTTATATAGGACGTAGAACAAGTGCAATCAGCATCGTAACAAAGTATTACTCCTTTTGCATTGCCAATCTCTTCAAATCGCCTTACGGCCTCGTCCATACCTGCTTTGCGAGCAAGGCCAACACCAGCGTGTTTTTTAGGGAGTTCAATTTTAGTTACATAAAACTGAATTCCACTTTTAGGATTGGCTTCAATCCAGTTTTTTATTTCTTGGTAAGTGGATTCGTTTTGGTTGGCAATTAGATCATCACATATAACCGATTGGTTTATAATTATAAGTACTTCTGTATTTACAGAAGGGAGTGTTGATCTTAATAGGCTCTCCAACGCTTTTGTAGTCTCTTTTTCATTAAATATGGGCATTACAATAATTAGCCCTGTATGTTGGTTTGGAGCTATTGGTAGGAAAAGGGGAGCATAGGCGTAGCGCTCTAAGTAGATGCTCATTAGGGTGATAATCTTTCAATTTTCCAAACTCCCTCTTCTAGGGTATAATTAATACGATCGTGTAACCTGCTTGGTCTTCCTTGCCAGAACTCAATCCGGTGTGGGATAAGGATATAGCCGCCCCAAAAATCAGGTTTTGGTATATCTTGCCCTACAAACTTGGTGGCTTGCCAAGTAAATTTTTTCATTAACTCAACCCTAGAGGTTAAGGGCTTACTTTGGTCAGAAACCCAAGCGCCCACTCTGCTTTTATATGGTCTTGAATTAAAATAACTAGTTGAATCTTCAAGTGATATTTTTTGAACTGTGCCTTCTATTCTTACTTGGCGTTCTAGCTCTTTCCAAAAAAAAGTTAACGCAGCAAATGGATTTGAGTTTAGCTGTTGCCCTTTTTCGCTGTTATAATTGGTAAAAAAAACAAAGCCATTATTTTCAACACCTTTGAGTAAAACAATACGCGCGCTTGGCTTACCTTGTGTACTGGCAGTTGCAAGCGTCATCGCATTAACCTCCTCAATTTCTGCTGCATCGGCTTCACTAAACCAGCTGCTAAATTGCGCTATTGGGTCCTTATTTACATCATTTTTAGATAAGCTTTTTGAGGAATAATCCTTTCTAATGTCTGCAATTTTTTTTGTATTACTCATTCTTTTCAAAATTAACGGAAATCAAATTTTTAATCTCTTTAATTATCCAAAATTTCTGTAAATTTAACAATATGGAAGATCTCTTGTTTAAATATAAAAATGACCATAAACCAACTAGTGGTTGTTTGTTAATTTCAGAACCTCATTTACCAGATGTCAATTTTGAGCGTTCAGTTATTTATTTATGCGAGCATAACGATAAAGGAAGTTTTGGATTAGTCTTAAATAAAAAATCAAACTATACCCTTAATGAGCTAGTTAAGGATACTAATGTTGATAAAACCGTTGGTATTGGAGGGCCTGTTGAGCATAATACGTTGCATTACCTTTTTAGAAATTTAAATAATATTGAAGGAGCAATTAATGTAGGTGATAATATTTATTGGGGAGGAAATTATGAGCAAGTGTTGGAATCTGTTAATCTAAAAGGAAGTAATAATGATGTTTTGTTTTACTTAGGCTATTCAGGCTGGTCCGAAGGTCAGTTACAAGAAGAAATAGATAGAAATTCATGGATAGTTTTTCCTAATGCAACGGAACAATTAGTATTTAACACACGTTATAAAAACTTGTGGAAGGAAGTACTTAAAGAAATGGGAGGTAGATATTCTGTTTTTGCAAATTATCCTACCGATCCACGCTTAAACTAATAGATTTAGTAGTTTTGCAGCCCCAATGGGAGTAATTTTATTTTAATGGAAGAAAACGAAGAAGTAACCGGTACTGAACAGCTTAGTTCAGTTAAAAACAGCAGCGAAAACCAGGATTCACCTGCCGATCAAAATGAAAATTCTGCAAAGCCAGAACCTGCTAAAGAAATTGAAACCGCACCATCTAATGATACTGACACACAAGCTTCAGATGAAGCTGTAGTAGAAGTTAAAGATGAGTCTGTTCAAGAAATTGAACAAGTTGAGGTAGCTGCCGATATAACCGAAGAAGTAAAGGATGAATCAGAAGTATCTGCTGCTGATTCATCATCTGTAAAAGAGGATGAACAAGTTGGTTCAACTACCGAAGCTGAAGAAGCAAAGGTTGTGACAGAAACCCCCGTTGCTGCAGCTGATAAACCAGCTATTATAAAGGATGAATTGGCAAGCGAGGATTTTACCACTTATACTAAAGAAAAGCTTGTAGATCTTATAAAAGTGTTGGCAAAACACGATGACCCTTTTTATGCTGAACGATATTTAAAAAAGATAGAGCCTTCATTTTTAAAAATTGCTAAGGGTGAGGTAATTGCAGCGAAAGAAGCCTACATCAAGGATAATGGCAACGAAGAAGGGTTTAATTTTAAAGGCGATGAGCTTACAAGTAGGTTTGAAGCAAACACTCGACTTATCCATGATAGAAAATATACTTCTAATAAAAATAGAGAAGCTCAAAGGCAATCTAATTTAAAGCAAGCTGAAGAAGCGTTAGAAAATATGCGACTCTTTGTTGATTCTGAAGAATCGAGCGCTAGCTTTAATAAGTTTAAAGAGTTACAAACCCAGTGGAAATCGATTGGTGATGTGCCTAGTAATCAATCAAAAACATTATGGGCTAATTATAATGCGTTGGTTAATCGTTTTTACGACCAAAGAAGTATCTATTTTGAACTTAAAGAGTTAGATAGGAAAAAGAATTACGAAGCAAAAGTAAAGATTTGTGAAAGGGCAGAAGCGTTGGCTGACTTTGAAAATTTGAAGGATGCAATTAACACGCTAAATGATCTGCATTCGGATTATAAACATTTAGGGCCTGTTCCGCAAGAGTTGCAAGAAGATTTATGGGTACGCTTTAAGGCTGCTTCTGATAAAGTATATGAAAAACGGAAAGAATATGTTTCTGATTTAAAAGTAGTTTTACTCGAAAATTTAGCAAAAAAAGAAGCATTAGTAAGTTCAATTAAACTATTTGTTGAGTTCGATTCTGATCGAATTAAAGAATGGAACTCGAAAACAAAAGAGTTACTAGAACTGCAAAAGCAATGGGAGACTATTGGTGGATTGCCAAGGGAGAAATCTAAAAATGTAAACAAAGATTTCTGGTCCAGTTTTAAAACGTTTTTTCATCATAAAAGTAATTTCTTTAAAAAATTGGATGCCGATCGCAAAACCAATTACGATGCAAAACAGGTGTTAGTAGAGAAAGCGGAAGCTTTAAAAGAAAATACCGATTGGTTTAAGACAGCCAATGATTTTAAAGAGCTTCAGCAAGAATGGAAAACCATTGGCCCTGTACCTGAAAAATTCAGAAATCAGCTTTACGAGAAGTTTAAAGCTGCTTGCGATGCATTTTTCGACAATAAACGATCTCAGTCTAAAGACGATGAAGTTACGTTTAAGGAGAACTTAAAACTGAAGAAAGAAATTATTGCTCAAATTAGAGAATGGGCAGAGAAGGCAGATGATAATATTGATGCATTTAAGTTAAAAGCAAAAGAATTTACAGCTGCAGGGTTTGTTCCTAGAAAAGAGATAAACTCTATTAAAGAAAAATTTGCTAAAGCTGTTGAGGCATTTATTTCTGCCTTAACTGGTGATGAAGAAATTAAAAACACTTTGCGAATAGAAGTAGAGTTAGGCGATTTACTTGGCTCTAAAAATTCGGAAAAAGCAATTTACGGTAAAGAACAAAATATTAGAAGACAGTTGCAACAATTAGAAAATGACGTTGCGCTTTGGAAAAATAATCTTGAATTCTTTGCTCATTCTAAATCTAAAAGTGCGGATGATCTTAGAGCCGATGTTAACCGCAAAATTGGTAAAGCAGAAGACAAAGTATTGGCGTATAAAGCTCAATTAAAATTATTGAGATCGTTATAAAAAAAAGCTGCTACTTGTAAAACAAGTAGCAGCTTTTTTCTTTAATCAAATACCAGATTAAAAAAGTATTCGAACCTTAATTGTACCCTCAATACTTTTTAACTCATCTATAAATTCAGCAGGATATTCCTTATTTATGTCTGTAATTACATAACCAATGGTTTCATTGGTTTTTAGATACTGCCCTAAGATATTTATTTTATGCTTCGCTAAAATATTATTGAGCTGAGCTAATAGGCCTGATGTGTTTTTATGAATATGAATAAGCCGATGCCCGTTTTCAAGTATTGGGAGTTGTAATTCAGGAAAATTAACGCTGCCTGCAGTATTGCCAGTATTTATAAACTTCATTAAGTTATTAGGTACAAACGACCCAATATTAATTTGAGCTTCAAGCGTGCTGCCGCCAATATGCGGAGTAAGAATTGTGTTTTTAGCTCCTTTTAGTTCAGATTCAAAGGGCTCATTATTGCTTTTGGGCTCCTTAGGGTACACATCAATGGCTGTGCCTCTAACTTTACCAGTATCTATACTGTTTTTAAGTGCCGCAATATCTACCACATGGCCACGGCCAAGATTAATAAAAATTACACCATCTTTCATCTTTACAAATTCAGAAGCGCCTATGATATTTTTATTCTCCTTTCGGCCATCAACATGAATGGTAATGATATCAGAAATTTCTAATAATTCATCTAATGATTGGCAAGGCGTTGCATTGCCTAAGGCAAGCTTTTCTTCCAAATCAAAATAATACACGTGCATTCCCAGGGCTTCTGCCACAACAGATAGTTGAGAGCCAATATTTCCATAACCAATTATTCCTAGGTTTTTGCCTCGGATTTCAAAACTGTTGGTCGAAGATTTATTCCAAACGCCATCATGCATTGCTCTAATTTTATCTGGCAGGTTGCGCATCAGCATAATAATTTCAGCAATGGCAAGTTCTACGACAGATCGCGTGTTACTATAAGGAGCATTAAAAACGGCTATGCCTCTTTTGGTAGATTCTTCTAAGTCAATTTGGTTGGTACCAATACAAAAGGCACCAATGGCCATAAGTCTGTTGGCATTATCGAGTACGCGTTTTGTGATGTTTGTTTTGGAGCGAATACCAATAATGGAAACGCCTTTAATTTTTTCGCATAACTCTTCCTCATCAAGGCTAGAAGCAATAAGCTCTACATCAAAGCCTCCTTTAATTAAAGCGTTTTTTGCATTTATATGCACGCCTTCTAGGAGGAGTATTTTAATTTTATGCTTTGGATACGAGAGATCTGTCATTTGATATATAGTTTAAAAAATCATTAAAATTGGAAGCAATATAATCTGCTTGTTTTGTTACTGATGGCCTACTTATATTTTCTGTATAGGCTATAAACCTATCTGCTGCACCTTCTTTTTTTATTTCGTAATCAGTATAACCATCACCCACTATAACTACAGGGGTAGAAAATTCTAATTGTTTAACCAATATAGGTTTTCC
This sequence comes from uncultured Roseivirgaceae bacterium, assembly GCA_964507315.1. GTDB lineage: Bacteria > Bacteroidota > Bacteroidia > Cytophagales > Cyclobacteriaceae > JAKISE01. The sequence continues at coordinate 14,381 of CAZDQR010000003.1, read as the reverse complement.
TTGATCTTTGCTTAATGGATTTTGGTCATCAAAACCACTAATATCCCCTTCAGTGCTCCATGTAAATGTATTGGCAAATACATGGTCTGAGTTAATATAAAAATCTGCAACAACAGGATCTATAAAATCTTTGAACCCGCTAGAAACAATGTATATGTTATCTTTATTCTCTTTAAAAAAATCTTTATGTGGCAGTATGGATGTAGAAATCTTGGTTTTTAAAATAGCAATTAAACGATCAATATCCTCTTTACTACCACTCACTATTTTCATTCGTTCTTTTAAAGATTCGCTAAACGAAATTTCGCCACTCATTCCTTTTTGAGTTAGGTCTGCAATGGCTTGCGTTTTCTCAACCTTATCAGCTCCCGTAATTGATATTTCTGCTAAAATATCGAGTGCCTCAACTTGTGTAAAAGTGCTGTCAAAATCAAATATGTATATAATGTTTTTGAGCATGTTGTCCGCTTAGTATATAATTTTGCTAATCCTTAAATTAAGCGGGCAAAATTAGTTGATGTGTGGCAAATGGTAACTAATATTTTGGACTATATGAGTTGTAGCAGGTTTTAATTTTTAGTAAAAACTCGTAATCGCTGGCATTGGCCACAAAATAATCAGATAGGTTACAGTACGATTTAAAGGACTCTAATTCTTGACCTGTGTAGCCGGTTAACTCCCAAATTAAATCTGATTCGTATCTGCCTGCAACAAGCGCTTTAATTTCCTCTTGTTTAAGTAAGGCTTCAAGTTTTTTATTTTGCTTACCTTCTTTACTTAACCAATTATATAAGGCGCTTATAGGATTTAAAACACTAGGTTCTACTTTTTGTTGCACTCCTTGAAACCCAAAAGTAAAAGGGGCAGGAATTGGCTTTGGTTTAAACATATTGGTTGACCGTTGCTCTTCTTTAGCAATTATGTCTACATTTTTTAAGCCAACAGTTACAGCTTGCAGCGTAATTTTTACATAGTCGAAACTATTTTGGGCTTGTGATTTCAACGAGTAATAATGTGTTTTAAAGCCTACGGCTGAAATACGTAGCACATGACTTGTATGCATCGAAAGCGTAAAAAAACCTGATTCATCGGTTATGCTTAACATATTTGTGTTGGTATTTAAGATATGGACTCCTTCAATAGGAGTATCGGCAGCAGAAACTATTTCGCCAGATAAAAGAATATAGCCACTAGTATTATTTTGTGCTAATAGCTTTACGCTATTAACTAGCACTAGTATTATTAGTGGTATGATTTTAGTGGCTTTGAAATTCATTATTCGCTATTGAATGATAACGTAATTTTTATTTATAGATTATGTTTATTAGAATTTGTAATTTAGTTTTTTTAAAGAAACTAATTAATTATGCCTTTGCCACTTTGAAACCTTTTTTGCACATATTGTTTGTTACTATTTGCTTGAACGGCTATGCCCAAGGAAATGATCCTTCTTTTGCCTTAACTAAAGGGGATCAAATAGAAGATTTAATGATTCGTTATAATGAATTGGGCGAATTTAATGGGTCTATCTTAATTGTAAAAGAAGGAGTCCCTATTTATGAAAACACGTTGGGATTTGCAGATTTTGAAACCAGAGAACCCCTGGATGGGGAAATGCCTTTTTACTTAGCGTCATTGGCTAAACAGTTTACTGCAATGGGCATAATGATGCTTGTAGAAGAGAAGAAGATCTCTTACGAAGATAAATTAACTCGATTTTTCCCAATTATACCAGTTGTTTATAAAGACATAACTGTACATCAATTATTAACACATACTTCTGGCATTAAAGATTATTTTAAACTCGGAGTAATGAAACCTGGTTTAAAAAACATGGATGTGTATAAAGCACTTTTTGAAGTTAATAAACTGGATTTTGAGCCAGGCTTAAAGTATAAATACAGCAATTCTGGTTATGTATTACTTGCCATGATAATTCAAATTGCTTCGGGTCAATTATATGAGAATTATATGAGTGAGAGGATATTTGGTCCTTTAAATATGAACCACTCCTTTGTACTTACAGAACGAACCCGGCAAAAAATACTTGTGCGTGGATATACGGCTAAATTAAAGCCCAATGATTATAATTTATTTACCTATGGTGATGGTGGAGTATTCTCAACAGCAGCTGATTTATTATTATGGCATAATGCCTTAGAGAATAATGAATTAGTTTCTGCACAATCGTTATTAGAGGCTTATACTCCTGTGGAGTTGGCCAATGGTCAAAAGCGAAGGTATGGCTATGGCTGGGAAATTGGGAATAACCTCTATGGGAAACTCGTATTTCATACAGGTGGCTTAGCTGGGTATCGTACTTATATCGAACGACAATTGGATGCCTCTAATGTAATTATCTTGTTAACCAATACCAGCAACGAGCACATCCTCGAAATCAGAAATAAGCTTGTAAAAATACTTGATGATCGCCCCTATGTATTGCCAGAGGATTAAAATGTTTAGAGTGTTTTACCCAATGCTAGCTCTAATTCTTTAATTGCCAAGTTACACGTTTCAATTAGCTGGGTAGCTCTTGATGGCAATGTATCAATGACTTCTTTGGCTCTTCCGTCTGCTTCTATAGAGAGTACTAGAGTGCTTAATTGTGTAATGCCTAAGAGTGTTAAATTGGGTTTTATCTTGTGTGCTAGATCTCCCAAGAGCTGCCAATCGCTATTTGTTGTTGCCTCGTTCATTTCTGAGAGGAGAGCTGGTGTTTGCTTTATAAATGTGGAAATGATATCCTTTAGAAATTCTTTATTCCCATCTGAAATGGATTTTAGGTACGATAGATTCGCATAGGGTGGAGTAAATAAAGGTTGTTCAGATATCCTATTTGCGCCTTTATAATATCGAGAGATGAGGGAGTGTAGCTCATCAGGAATGAAGGGTTTGGCGATATAATCATTCATGTCAATTTCGATATAATCTTCTTTTTCTCCTTGTATGGCGTTGGCTGTAAACGCAATAATTGGAATGTCTCTTTTGGGAGGCTTAAAACTCTTTCGAATAATTTGCGTGGCCTCTAGCCCATCCATTACTGGCATATGCACATCCATTAAAACGAGATCATAATTGTTTTTTCGTAATAATTCTAACGCTATTTCTCCATTAACAGCTTCATCGCATTTGCACTCCCATTTTTTTAAAATGGTAGAAGCATACAGCCTATTTATGTCATTATCTTCTACTAATAATATTCTAAAATTTTTAAACTTTAACTTATTGATCTTTTTAGGCTTGTCTTTGCTTCCTCTTGGTTTATGAATTAAATCTATTTCACTACCAATTTCATAAGGTATGCTAAAAGTAAACGTGGTGCCCTCATCTACAACACTTTTCACACCTATGGTGCCGCCTTGCATTTCTACTAACTGCTTACTTATGGCTAAACCTAACCCTGTTCCTCCATATTTTCTGGTAATACTTTCGTCTGCCTGCTTAAATGTATCAAAAATGTGATCTAATTTATTTTCACTAATACCAATTCCTGTATCTCTAACTTCAAACATTGCGCTAGCTGTTGTATCTGATTTATATTCACACGATAGGGTTACCACAATCTCTCCTTCGCTTGTAAACTTGATGGCATTATTAATTAAGTTTATAAGTATCTGGCTTAACCTAACGGGGTCGCCTAATAATATGGTAATATTCGATTTAAGTAGTTGATATTTTATTGGCAAGTTTTTTTCTGAGGCTTGTAACTCTAAGGAGTCTATGACTGATTTTATTTGGTAATCAACGTCAAAGCCTATCTTCTCGAGCGATACTTTGCCCGATTCAATTACCGAATAATCTAATATATCGTTGATAATAACCTTTAAGTTATCTGCCGAATGTTTAATCGCATTTAGGTATTTAGATTGTTCTTTCGACTGCATAGTATTGGTTAATAAATTAACCATGCCAGCAATTCCGTTTACAGGAGTCCTTATTTCGTGGCTCATATTAGCCAAAAATTGCTCTTTTGTTTTTTGAGCTTTTATTAATTCTTCTTGATCTTTCTTTCTGTCAGATATGTCTCTGCAATCTAGAATTAATGCATCAATTCCATCTTTATGCTTAAGATTAATAGAGTTAAATTCTAAGTATTTGTATTTGCCGGACGTGCATAAAAATTTGAACTCTATGTTTGAGTTATAGGGTAGATTTACACTTTCCTTAAACAATCTTTTTACCCCTTTAATTTGTTTTGGATGAATGTAATCAAAGAAATTCTTGCCAGTTAAAGAGTCGTAGCCAATGGTTTTTTTTACCGAAGGATTATGGTAGATAATGTTGGAATTATAATCAACAATAAAAATTATATCTGTTCCATCTTCAACAACAGTTTTATAGAATTTTTCTTCAGCTAAATAGTTAGATAATTCGTTCATCTGTATCTTTTTTTAAATGGCGGTAAATGGTGGATTTTCCTATATTCAATATGCCTGCAACCTTGAGTACGTTATTATTATATTTACTTAGAAAGTGGGTTATTATTCTATCTTCAAACTCTTTTAGACTTACTTCATCAAAAACTATTTCTCCATTTTCTTTTATAGATTTAAAAGAAATATCCTCCGCCATTATTTGATCTCCTGATGACATTACGGCCGCTAACTCAATAATAGATTTAAGCTCTCTTACATTGCCCGGGTAGGGGTAAGACATAAGCTTTTCTTTTGCCTCTTTCTCAATAGTATTACATGATAATTCATTCTCCTCGCAAAAATCATTCAAAAGTTTATTGCCAATAATAATAATGTCATTTCCGCGATTTCTTAATGGTGGCATCTCTATAGGTAAACCAAGTAACCTATAATAAAGATCTTCTCTAAAATTACCATCACTAACCTCTTGTGCAAGGTCTTTATGAGTCGCAACAATTATTCTAGGGTTAATTTTAATAATATCATTGCCGCCAATACGCGAGAGCTCCTTTTCTTGAAGTACCCGTAATAATTTGGCTTGTAGATTAATATCCATTTCACCAATTTCATCTAGAAATAATGTGCCATCATTGGCGTCTTCAAATTTGCCGATTCTGCGGGCAACTGCTCCTGTAAATGCTCCTTTCTCGTAGCCAAAAAGTTCGCTTTCTAATAAATCTTTTGGAATGGCCGCAATGTTTACTGCAACAAACTTTCCTTTATTGCGAGTTGAATTATAATGGATAGCCTTGGCAGCTAATTCTTTACCTGTTCCTGTTTCGCCAGTTATAGAAACTGTAATATTTGTTTTTATGGCTTTACTTAATAGGTCAAACGTTTTTTTTATGGCTGGACTCGAACCAATAATGCTCGATTCAAAATTATACTTTATGCCAATTTCTTTTTTTAAGTGGTTTAATTCTTGCACCAAGTTTACATTTTTTAGCGCATTATTAAGGCTGTTTAAAAGTCGGTCTTTGGTTTCTTCATCTTTAGTAATATAATCGTATGCACCTTGTTTTAATAAGTTTACGGCCGTTGAAATATTTTCTTGGCCCGAAATAATTATGACATGAATACTGGGGTCGGTGGCCTTAATTTGCTTTAATATTTCTTCACCAGAAAGGTCTGGCAATGAATAATCGAGTGTAATTATTTTAGGCGATTGGTATAATTGCGCTAGGCAATCTTTTCCATTTTTGAAGAGGTTAACTTCAAAGTCTGGGTTTAACTCGAGCACATATTTTAAAAATTTGCTATAAACTGGGTCGTCTTCAACTGCAAAAATTTTAATTGTATTGGATTTGCTCATGTTGTTAATATTAATAGCAATAAGGAATTAATAGAAATTTTATTAGAAAATTAGACTTTGTAAGTATCAAAAACAAATGAAAACGAAGTTCTGTTTATTGATTTAATAAAATTGGCAATTTTTTAATTAAAACAAGCAAATGGGTTCTTCATTTCCTTCTATAAAAAAAGTAAAAAAATCAGATGAAATTTTGAAATAGCTGTTTAACTTCGTGCTTTATTCAAGCTAATTATTATGATTCAAGAATTTGAAATTTTATCTCAGACCGAAAAAGAATTAATGTTGTCATTGCCTGTTTATGTTGCTGTGTTAATTGCAGGTGCAGATGGTGAAATTGATGATAGGGAAGTAAGCAAGGCAATTAACCTTGCAAATGATAAGCTAAAAAATGCACGAAAAGAATTGATCGGTTTTTATAGTGAGGCAAATGAAAATTTTGAGGACAAATTTAAAATGGCTGTTGCCAACTTACCCTCAAGTACAGAAGAACGTCAAAAAGAGCTAGTTAAAAAGCTAAAAGAGTCGAACGAAATATTTGATAGGCTGCCTAAAAAGTATGCAATCTCACTTTATTCTAGTTTAAAAGAAATTGCAAAGAAAATTGCAGAAGCTTCCGGTGGCGTTTTTGGTTATATGGCCATAGATTTTGAGGAGTCGAAATTAATCGATCTTAAAATGATAAAAGACCCTTCTAAGCGATAATTTTTATTTTAGAATTGGCTTTAACACATTAAAATTTCCGTCTATTGATGTGCTGTCATACTCTAAGTCTAGTATGTGAGCGATAAGAGGGTACACATTTATATTTTCGAAAGGGGCGAGGTTAGTAATTTTATTGAATGCATTTCCATTCGCAAAAAATATTGCACCCATTTCTGGTGTTAGTTTTGGGTCGTATCCATGTGTACTAGCCCCCACATTATGAGGCCTAGATTTTCTGCCAAAAGTATAGGGAGCTTTCGGCATAATTAATAAGTCGCCAATTCTTTCTTGCTCAGCATCATAATGATACCTTTTAGGAATGTCGTTTTTATAGAAAACGCTATACTTAGATGTATCAGTTACTAATGAATTGTAAATGGAGTCAATCCGTTCTTTATTATTAGAATAAACCATTGCCGGAAAACTAGATGTATAATTTAAGTTTTTTGGCAGTAATTCGTCTAAATAAATAACATCTTCTCGATTAACTTCTAGCATGCCGTGATCAGATACTACAATAATGTTTACGGGTAAGTTTAGTCTGTTTACTTTTCCTATTAAATCTCCAATGCTATAATCTATATCTTTAACAGCTTTTGCAATTTCATCCGAATCTGGCCCATATTTATGTCCAATATCATCTGTAATAGAAAAATAAAGTGTAATAAAATGTGGCCTTTCTGCTTCTGGTAACTGCAGCCATTTTATAGTTTGATTTACTCTGTCTGCATAATTAATTCCTCCATCGTATTTAAAATAATAGGTGGGTAGCTTTCCTTTAATAGGGGCTTCGCTTCCTACCCAAAACATACTCGCGTTCACCATCTTTTGCTCAGAGGCTAAAACCCATAATGGAGTTCCATTATAGAACTTGGAATTTTCAACAACATCTCTATTCCTAATACTATATGTTAGATCTAAGTCTCTGTCGTAAAACTCATTTGAAACTAAACCATTATGGCCTGGGTATAGGCCCGAAGCAATAGCATAATGATTTGGGAACGTTTTAGACGGGAATGATGGAATCATTTTTTCAGCGATAACATCAAAATTCAACAATTTTTTAGCACCATATCGCTCGGCATAATCGTATCTAAAACCATCAATAGAAACGAGGATTACATAAGGCTTATCAAGCTGATTTTTGCTATTTATTAATGTCCCCTTTATTTCTTTAAGCGATGTTTCATTTGATACAGTCACATTAAGTTGGGGTGTTTGTTCGCAACTTAAGAGGATTGAGGAAAGGAATAAAAACAAATACTTCATTCTGCTGCTAATTGGTGGTTAATAAATGAGGCCAATACATAGTGCACTGGCCTCTAATAATATTACTCAGAAACTTTAATCGTTTCTATTACATCTCCTTCTGCTATTTTATCAATAACATCTAATCCTTCAACAACTTTACCAAAACAGGTATGGTTTCTATCTAAATGGGCGGTGTTATCTCTACTATGGCATACAAAAAATTGACTTCCACCGGTATCTCTACCTGCATGTGCCATTGATAAAACGCCTTTATCGTGGTGTTGATTGTTACCATCTAACTCACATTTTATTGAATACCCAGGCCCGCCTGCTCCAGTGCCATCTGGGCAACCTCCTTGAATTACAAAATTTGGAAGTACTCGGTGAAAAGTAAGCCCATCATAAAATCCATCTTTGGCTAGTTTTGTAAAGTTATCTACTGTGTTCGGAGCATCTTTTTCGAAAAATTCTACTTTCATTGTTCCTTTACCAGTAATTATTTCTGCTGTTTTCATCTTTAAATTATTTTTTTACAAAGTTAGTTGTTTCCACATAATTAATTCAACTCATTTGTTAAGCTAAGCATCAATTTTGAGTAGTTTAATTTACTTGTTTTACTCCACATTGCTTCGCCTAGTATTTTTAATGAGTCGGCATGTAATTGGTTAGGGTTTGTAATCGTAAATACTAACGTATCTGTTTTGTGGGCTGAGCTATAAAATGATTTAATTGATTGCTTAGGAGTATCAGTATGTAAACCTTTTGAAACTTTAATGTAATTCAATGCTGTGTTAAAATGCTGATTCGACTGAAAGTGATTAAATCTATTTAACTGCAACATTTCAATAAAGTCAGATTCGGAATACGGAATAGAATCTACATTTATCTGAAGGACTCTAACTCGTGCTCTAGGATAATCCTCTATTAATAGCTGAGGTGCTTGCCAGGTTGTTGTGGTCTTTTTATTGAATAACTCTACAAGGGTATTAATGGCATAGAATAAGCCGTTGATGTCGTTGGCATAGATTCTTATGTTGGAAGCCTTAATTTCAATTTTATAGCTTTCAGGTAAGTTCTGTGCTGTGTTGTCTGTAATTAGTTCAATGCTCGATTTTATTTTACTTGTTGTAAACCTATCTGCTATTTTAATAGTGTAGCCAGTTTTTCCTTTAAGTTTGGCTAGTAGATACTCTCCCTGAGTTTTAGATTTTTTATCAGATAAATTTAGGAGTACTCTTGTGGTTTTTTCTAATTTAAAAACACCTCGTTTATATAATAGTTTATTGGGTGCGGGTATTAGTTTAACTTCATTAATAACTTCTAACTTTTCTTGCTTGTCCTTAGTAGTACACTGCGGTGTTAGTAGTGTAAAAAAAAGTAATGCTAGAGGTATCAGATGGCTGTTTAACGATGATTTAAGTCGTTGGTATAAAATTTGGTTCATCTTAGTAAAAGTAATTATAGATTTAATTCTTTGATAACATATGCAAACATCTAAATTTGCCGAATACCGAACTACTAATATGACTCGATTTTTTTATTTTGCTTTTCTATTTCTAGGTTTTAACACCTCCGTGTTTTCTCAAAACCAAGAGGTAACACGAGTACCGTTTATTTTAAACAATGACCATATAATAATTCAATTATCAATTAATGGCTCTGATGATATGAATTTTATGTTCGATTCTGGTGCTGGTGGAATATTAATAAACAAAATATTTTCTGATAGCATAGGACTTGAGTCTGTTTCTGAAAGACTAAATACAGGAGCTGTTGGCACTCATACAGTTTCTATTGTAAAGGGCAATACTATAAGAATAGGAGATGCGCAGCTTAATAATATTAATATGATGCGTGATGAAAATAATTTTGAAGAGTTGGATTCGGGTGAAGAGATTGCAGGAATTATTGGCTTTCATATCTTATCTCGCTTTATTGTAAAAATAGATTATGACTCATTTGAGCTTATTTTTTATAACAGAAGTAATTATGAATACGATGGAGATGGTATTATTCTGCCCATTGTGTTAACATATAACCTCCCTTTAGTAGTATGCACGGTAGGTATTAATGATGAGACTGAACTAGATGGCTTCTTTTTAGTGGATACAGGAGCCCGGTCAGACCTAATTATTAGCTCGCCTACGGTGAATGAATTTAATATGATTGATGCAGTAGGTGATCATTACATTCTTAAAACTGAAGTAGGAAGTTCTGGCAAAAAGGCTAAAATTATGTATGGCAAAGTTAAGTCCTTAACATTTGCGGAGCATGAATTCAAACAAGTGCCGGTTATTCTAAGTCAAGCTGAAAATGGAGTATTATCTTTTGATGGAATTGATGGCATTATTGGTAATAGAATCTTAAAGCGATTTAATATGATCTTCGATTACCCACGAAGTCTTATTTATTTGGAACCCAATGCAAACATGTCTAAGCGATATAATGTTAATGTTTCTGGCTTTAATATTTTTTTTAGAGAGGGTAAGCCTGTTATTAAAAATGTAATAGATCGTTCTCCTGCATCTAGAGCAGGACTTAGAAATGGGGATGTAATTATTGCTATTGAAGGTACGGTTGTTGAGAAATTAACTTCTCACGAAATTCGAAATTATTTTGAAACGGAGGGTGTTCGTTTAAAAATAGTCATAAAAAGAGGCTCTAAACTAAAGTACACTGAGCTAAAGCTTAAAGCTTTAATATAAGTAAGCTCTCGAAAAGTTTTTATTTCTCAGCTTAAATGCTAAAATGATTTCATGTGACCCTGCTGTTACTCTACTTATTTTAGAAGTAGGGAATTCATACCCATAATTTAAAGCAACATTAGGAGTTAGATAAAACCCTGCCGAAAGGCCAACCGCTCCTAAATAAGTGTATTGAACTCCGCCCCATAATTTATCTTGATACCTCATTCGTAAAGCTCCAATAACTTCAATCGGTTGGTCTTTTCTTAAATTAACCATTAAATATGGTGAAATCAAATACCCATAGCGCCACTTTCTATACCTAAAACCAAATTGAATATTATGAGTTATAGGAGTTGGTAATTCGTTAAACACACTATTGGTGCCTGGTAATAACATTTTTGTAGCGCTTATGGCTGAGTAACCTAGGTAAAATTGCTTATGGTAAACAACGGTTCCTAAATTTACATTTACGCTACTTTTTTGATTATCGCCAATTAAATATGCTTGGTAGGTAGCATCTAAATCGGGATTTAAAACTGATATTCCTGACGGGTCAAATTTGTTAAACTCGTAACCTACAGCCGCTCCAACAGACCACACCAATTGGTTTGTTAAGTTTATGTGATAGGCATAATTAAAAAAAGCTGCAGTGTTGCTAAATCCACCATCGGTATTTTGCATCACATATATTCCTAATCCGTGTCGTTTAGATTTTCGATAGCCAAATTTATCATCGTTTTCAATAGAACTATATGCTTCTGGTTCATAAAGGCGTACTCCACGGTTTTTGTATGTATTGTTTCCACTAATTTTAAAGGCCATATTGGCTGAGGCAAATAAGTGCGTTGGACTATTATCAAATCCGGCCCATTGGGTTCTATACCCAACTTTAATATCAACAAAATCTTCAATGCCTGAAAACGCAGGGTTTACGGGCAGTGGGTTTTGATAGAACTGTGTATATCGGTAATCTATTTGTGCCCAGCTCAAAGTAGGTGTTAATAGGCTAGAGGCTACTAGCAGTAAACAATATAGAGTTGTTGTTTTTAAAAGCTGCCTCATATTAAAGTATAATGGTTAAGGTTCCTTGGTAAATAGGCGATCCATTGCGTAAATCTATAATGTAATAATAAGTGCCCATTGGCAGGTTTTTACCACCTAGTGTTGTTCCTTCCCACGCATTATATCCTCCACTTGATTTGTAAACTGTTAATCCAGCTTTATCATAAATGTGTACAAGTGCATCTGGAAATGCATCAATGTCTTCTATGGCCCAAGTATCATTATTGCCATCCCCATTTGGTGTAATTGCATTGGCAAATTTTATTCCTTCAACCACTTTTATAATGTTGATATCAAAGTTTTTTTCAATGGAAAATTCTCCATCCGATGATTTTACTCTTATGGTATGGATTTCTGCCTCTTTCCAACTAAACGAAGTTGTTGTTACCAGCTTATCACCTTCAATTACAAAAAACTCATTGCCTTCGCTTCCATCACCAGCCACTAATGCATAATTATGAGAGTCCTCAGGATCGAGGTCTGATGTTGTAAAAAGTCCTACTTCTAAGCCTGCTGCTTTGTTTTCTAGGATATTATGATCACTTAAAAAAATATCATCAGGAGGGAAATTTACAGGGGTAACGGTAACTTTTAATTGAATTACTTCACTCGTGTTTTTATGGGGTAGTACTAAATCCCCATTGTCTGTTAAAAATACATCAAAAATGGCTTCGCCATGGGTGTGTTCTGTAGTTCTAAATGTTAGTGTTCCATCAGCGGAAAGCTGCGGAGCAATTAAAAACGCCAATGTGCCCGAAACCTGAATAAAATTAACAGTAAAATGAAGCTCTTGATCCTGTTCATTAGGAGAGATGCCTGGGGAAATGTTAGAGGCCCAATTTTCATAAGAAGAAATATTATCGCTTTCCTCCACTGTAATGTCCGCCCCTCTATCATAAGTTGGTGCATCATTAATGTAATTAACTGTAATTGTAAAAGCTCGCACACTGCTGGTGTTAGTATTAGGAGCAGGGGAGTCAATACCATCATCTCTTAGTACAAGCTCATAAATAATATACCCATTATAATGAGGCGTTACTTCAAATGATATTTGTCCATCTGAATCAATAGTTGGGGGTACATCAAACTGAATGTTTCCACTTATTTCTTTTTGTTCTAAAACAAAATTAATCGATTGTGTTTCGTCTTCATCTGGTGCACCTGCACTAATATTTGTAGCCCAAGGTTCTAAATATGGGCCCGAATGCTCATCTATAATAATGTTAGCTCCTTTTAAAAATGTTGGTGCATCATTAATTGGATCAATGGTAATAGTAACTTCAATTGGTACACTCTTGTTAACATTTGGGGGCACATCAGAACCATTATCCTCTAAGTATATTTCAAGTACAAATACACCGTTAGACTTATCTGTGGCTTCAAAGGTTAGATTTCCAAATTTGTCTACGTCAGGTAAATCGTTAAAATCAATGTACTGTGTTTTAGATTTTATGGTAGTAACGAATTTTATGTTTTGTGTAACTTCTTCAGGGTTTGGCCCTGCAGAAATGTTTTTTGCCCATAAATCAATTGCCACAGCTCCCACCTTTTCTTTAACGTCTAAACTAGAGCTAGTAATTGTATAAGTAGGTGCCGCATTTACAAATTGCACTGTAATTGTAATAGTAGAAAAACCTGTACTAAGGCCGTTGTTTAAATCCTCTAATTGAACATTAATAAATGCATTTCCGCTTGTATTTGGCTTTACTGTAAAAGTTAAATTTCCGGTGGCTGCATCAACCTCTGGGTTAACATCAAATTTAATAGAACCCGTTAGGCTTGTAATACTTACATTAAATTGTGGGCTAGTGGCAGTTATATTAGTGGCCCACCCTGAAATGATAGTTTGAGCAGCAGGTCCAAGGTTCTGCTGTAAGGTTTGATTCCCACTATGAGCATAGGATGGTGTTTGGGCAAATAAAGAGTGGGAGTTTAAGGTTAACAGGAATATGCTAACCAGAATTACTAATTGTATGTATTTGCTTTTACTCATAAATCGCTAAAAATACCCTTAAATTTTATTTTATACTAACTATTACAATATCAATCTGCTTCGGTGAAAATCGGGTATGAGATTTTCATTTTAATCGATATGATTCTTAACAAGATAACTACTAGAATTGTAGATATTAATGTAAACCATATAGGGGTATTAAGGTAACTGATTGATAGATAAAAAACACCACCTAAAATGCAAGTTGTAGCGTACATCTCTTTTCTAAATATTAGTGGTATTTCATTGCTTAGAATATCCCGTATCACACCTCCAAAAACAGCTGAAATAGTGCCTATCAATATAGCTTGGATAGGAGGCAAGTTAGCTTCTACAGCTTTCTGAAGTCCAACAGCAACAAATACTCCTAACCCAATGGTATCAAAAATGAATAGTGTTCTGTTTAGGGTTACAATCTTTTTTCTAAAAATAACAGTAATGGCTACGCCTAGTAAAATAGTTAATAAGGGAGTTGTATCAGTAAGCCAAAAAACTTGGTTATTTAAAAGGATGTCGCGTAGTGTACCACCACCTATGGCAGTAACTCCTGCTAAAAATAATGCGCCAAATGGATCGAGGTTTTTAGCAAATGCTAATCTCGCTCCAGAAATGGCAAATGTTAAGATGCCAATTTGATCTAATATTTCAAATAGACCGATTTGCATAAGAGTAGGAACAATATAACTAAGTTATTCTGATTTTTTCTCTTTGGTTTTGAGGGCATCAGTAAACGACAGACCAGTAAGTGCGCCTATAAGAATGGCCACAATAATAATGAATGTGTTTGCCCCTGAACCAATAATTATACCTAACATAAGTTTGTAGTTTTATTTAGAAAGTCAAAAGTATCGTTTTAACCATAAATTTAAAACTGAATTGTTAAATAATTAAGGAATATATTTAAATAGAGATAATCACTTAGCTACATAATATAATCTTTGTAAATTGCATATCTA
>CAZDQR010000002.1:0-32870 GCA_964507315.1 uncultured Roseivirgaceae bacterium | reverse complement strand
ATCTCTCCATTCCATCAATTAGAGAAAGAATTCCAACTAATGCAGCTACACCAATTACGATTCCTAATACTGAAAGAAGTGTATGAAAGAGGTTGGTTTTGGCATCGCGAAATGCCATCTTAAATGAAATGAGAAGTTTTTGCATAAGATAGATTGACTAATATATTAGATCAATCAATTTCTTTTAGTTTTTGTTTTTGCCCTTCAATTACTCTATTTACTTTCTGCAAATCGAGATAAACTGAATCTTGGGCAAATTTATTATCAATTAATTTTTGTTTTAGCACTCCAATATCTAGCTGGTTAGTTTTTAATAATTCGTCTAACTCTAATTTTCGGGCTTCAGCCTCTGTTAAATCAGTAGTGAGTTTGGTATGTGAGCTGATAAGTGATTGCTGGTTTTTACTAATGATTTGCGCAGCAGTTTCAGCTTCTAATATTTTTAATTCTTGCTCATGTACGTAATAACTTCGTGCAATGTGCACTAATTCTTTTTGCAGCTCACTTTCAATTTTATGTATTCTCTTTTCGGCCAACCCAGTAGTTTTAATGCCAACCCATATCGCAGTTTGAGGAAATTTATCATCGATTTTTAAATAAATAACAGTACTGTCAAGTTTAATTTTATCTAATTGCAATGCAGTTATCGAATAGTAGTTACGCTTTCTGCGGAGTTTAGATTTTGCCTTTAAATAAATATAGGTTTGGTCGGTAACTTTGCTGAGTGTGCCTTCTACACGTATAGAAAATCCACTATACTTAATGTCGTTAATTCGTTGTGTCTTAGGGTTTACAGCATAGTCCTGCGCTGTTGCTTGTGAAAACACTACACTTATAAAAATGGTAAACGCGATTAATTTATGGTACATCGTTTTAACAGGTTAGTTATTTTAAAATGGCATACAGTACGAATACTATGCCAACATTCAAATTGAATACATAATTTAGCAGTATGCAAGAAACTGTTCTTATAACTGGAGGTGCAGGTTTGGTTGGTAGCCATTTAACTAACTTTCTTAGATCTAAAAATTATGCTGTAAGGCATATTTCAAGAAGCTGTACAAAAGAAAAATCAGACTGCTTTGTATGGGATTTAAACTCTGGTTATTGGGATAAGAACGCAATTGCTAATGTTGATTTTATAATCCATTTGGCGGGAGCCAATGTGGCCGAAGGCAGATGGACTGCCCAAAGAAAACAACAGATTTTAGAAAGTAGAATTGAGGGTAGCAAGATAGTGGCTGAAATGGTTGAAGCCTCTGAAGGGAAGATAAAAGGAGTGGTGTCTGCTTCTGCAGTTGGTTATTATGGTACTATTAAAAGTGGCACTCTTGCCCTAGAAACGGATAAGCCTGGCACTGATTTTTTAGCAAAAGTTTGTGTGCAATGGGAAAATGAGATTGCCAAGAGTAAAACAACAGTTGCAATTCTTCGCACAGGGGTTGTGCTTGCGAAAGATGGTGGAGCCGTGCCTAAAATGAGCATGCCTATAAAACTCGGATTGGGATCTCCACTTGGCTCGGGAACTCAGCCAATGCCTTGGATTCATATAGATGATTTATGCAATATGTATCTTTTTGCATTGGAGAATGGCCTATCTGGTGTGTATAATGCCGTAGCAACTGAAATTGTATCTAATCAAGAGCTTACTCAAGAATTAGGAAAATCCGTCAACAAAAAAATATGGATGCCCAATGTGCCCGCCTTTATGCTAAAACTAATGCTGGGCGAAATGTCTTCTATGTTGCTCACAGGTGTTAATGCTTCTCCTAAAAAAATAGAAGGAGTAGGCTTTGAGTTTAACTATTCATCATTATCAAAAGCATTAAGTCAACTATTAAAGTAGCTCATTAATCCATGTGATTAAGGAGGAATCTATGAACCTCGTAGAGTTGACATATTTGTAGCACAAATAAACCCCAAAGCTTAGCTACGTAGGTGTGGTGCCAGAGCTATTAGAATTCAGTGAATAGTTTTGTTTGAACAATAATTTTAAATATAAATTAAAGTACATTTACAAGCATTTTTTAATTAATAGTATGACCGAGAAGAAGAACAAGTTATCGCAAGAAGACGAGAAAAAAATAAGAGAAGCATTTAAGAATAAAGATTGGAATGAGTTAAAAACTCAAAATTCTTGGATGATTTTTAAAGTAATGTCAGAGTTTGTAGAAGGCTTTGAAAAGTTGGATAAAATTGGGCCATGCGTATCAATATTTGGTTCTGCTAGAACACCTGAGGACCATGCTGAATATAAAAAAGCGGAAGAGATTGGTGCTAAACTAGTACGCCACGGTTATGGTGTAATTACAGGTGGTGGCCCAGGAATTATGGAGGCTGGTAACAAGGGAGCTCATTCAGAAGGAGGTAAATCAGTAGGGTTAAACATAGAATTGCCTTTTGAGCAGCATAATAATATCTACATCGATTCGGATAAAATTATCGACTTTGATTACTTCTTTGTGCGTAAAGTAATGTTTGTAAAATACTCCCAAGGCTTTATTGTAATGCCTGGTGGTTTTGGAACACTCGATGAATTATTTGAAGCAATTACATTAATTCAAACCAAAAAAATTGGAGCATTCCCAATTGTATTGGTGGGCAAAGATTTTTGGACGGGTTTAGTGGATTGGATCGAAGAAATATTGCTTAAGAAGTATGCAAATATTAGCCCTAAAGATATGGCCTTATTTCATGTAGTAGAAACTCCTTCTGAAGCCGTTAAGGTAGTAGATGATTTTTATTCTCAATATATGTTATCTCCTAACTTTTAATGCTGAAACAATTGAAAACGATATCACTTATCATTATTGCACTCTTAGGTGTTTCATCTATCGGTTCTTGGTATGCTCAAAACAAGCAAGAAGTGGAAGGCCAAGCGTTGAATGTTTCAAAGCTTGCTGATACTGCAAAATTTGAGAATGCCCGATTTATTTCAATACCTAATAAATTGGAGTTTGCAGGAGAAGCTATGCCTCTGTCCGATGCTGATGTTCGGGAGCGAATGGATCGGGAAATTCACATTAATACCTATTGGCATACCAATACAATTTTAATGATAAAAAAAGCCAATCGTTGGTTGCCTGCAATTTCTGCAGAGCTTGCTAAAGCAGGCGTGCCCGATGATTTTAAATATTTAGTGGCCATTGAAACTAACTTTAAAAATGATACTTCGCCTCGGAATGCTGTTGGGTTTTGGCAATTTTTGAAGGCTTCAGGTAAAGAGCAGGGGTTGGTTGTCACCGAAGAGATTGATGAGCGTTACGATCCCATAAAATCAACTCGGGCGGCAGCAAGGTATTTAAAAAATGCCTATAATAAATTTGGCAGTTGGACGATGGCAGCAGCCTCATATAACCGTGGGGTGGCAGGAATGAGAAGGGCTATGGACCACCAAAAAGAACTCAATTATTACAACCTACTCCTTAATGAGGAAACAGCTAGGTATGTATTCAGAATTGTAGCTGCCAAGCTGATTTTGGAATCACCTGCTGATTATGGATTTAAAATTAATACATCAGAGCTGTATCAACCTTTTGAAACCTATGATATTGAAGTAACTAAATCCATTCCTAGCTTGGTGGATTGGGCGCAACAAAATTCCATTTCTTATCGACAATTGAAACGGTACAACCCTTGGTTAAGAAAAAATAAATTAACCATTGCTCCTGGCAAAACATATTTCATCAAGATTCCTAAGTAGATTAACCATAAATTGAATAGAGATGGCATATAAAAAAACGATTCTGTTTAGGTTTTCACTAGTATTATATAGTTTGATGAACCTTGTTGGCTGTATTAAAAACTATGAAACCCCTGATGATTTGTTTTGCGGCCCTCTTATTGGTAAAAGTATTGACAAGGAGTTAGGAAGGGTATATTATTCAAATACTAGCGAGTTGCCATTTTATTATATAGGAAATCCAGATACTCTATTATGGAATGGTGGAGTTGTACCATGTAATATAGTTCTCGACACTTATATATCTGTTGGTAGTGTTGGAGATTTAGTTATTTATAGTGGCGAATATCGAGAACCAAAAACTAAAACTGCAGAAGATGACCCATATGAACCTTTATATGGAGGCATTGAACTTTCATTTATTGAAAGGGTTAAATAAGATTAAATATTTTTTAAACAAATGATTAAACACATTCTATTCGATTGCGATGGTGTATTAGTAGATACAGAATACACCGCTGCTCAAGTTATGGTAGAGGCTATGACTAAAAGAGGAGCTGATATCGATTTTGAATATTATTTGCACAATCTTTCTGGTTCTACTTTTTCGGCTATTTTAGATACTTATTTTGGCAGCTCTTTAAAAGGGGAGGAAAAAGAAAATTTTATAAATAAACTAGAGCAAAAAATTGTAGCTAAGGTGGGCAAAATTAATGGAGTTGAAGAAATGCTTCAATCCATTAGTATTCCAATGTCTATTGTTTCTAACTCTGCTATTTGGCAGGTAAAAGAAGAAATTGAGCAAACTAAAATCAATCAGTACTTTACAGGAAAAATATTTTCATCTGAGTTAGTTATTAATCCCAAGCCAGCACCAGATGTGTATAATTTGGCAGTAGAAAAGGTAGGCGTAAAAAAACCTGAATTGCTTGTAATAGAAGATAGTATCACTGGTGCAACTGCTGCATTAGCAGCTGGCTTACAAGTGATTGGATTTGCAGGAGCTTCGCATATTTTACCTGGCCATAAAGAAAAAATGTTAGAACTAGGGGTCTCGAAAGTAGCATTGAATATGCAAGAACTTATGGAGATTATTGCCGATTTAACACTCTCTTAATGGAGGAATGCCATCGGTTATTTTTTTGCTCACCTATAAACACATCCGCTAACTCATGAAATTTAGTTTAACCCCACAATTCATAATATCTACTATAACGAAGATATTTTCACCTTTACTACTACTAATTCTGCTTGTAGGGTGTAATTCCAAACCCTCGCTATCAGACCCGTTAGAGGCAGGTTGGGAGGGACAACCTGTGTGTGAGGAACTGGAGAATAGCAAGAGTTTGCGGGTGTTAAAATGCACATTCCCACCAGGAGTAGGACATGAAAAACATTTCCATGATATGCATTTTGGTTATACCATTGCCGGCAGTAGGTTTAGGATCACTGATGATAAAGGAACACGAGAAGTTGATGTGCCAACTGGGAGCAATTTTTTTAACGAGAAAATTGAATGGCACGAAGTTCTTAATATTGGAGATAGCACTGCTATTTTTCTAATAATCGAACCAAAATAATAAACCGAGTTAAGCTTTAAATGACGTAAAGTTTAAACCTTGGTAATCAATAGTTCAACAGAAGGTTAACCTTTGTATTTTTGCACTCTTAAAAACTACCGCTATCAAAAAAAATACACAAGATATTACAGGGTTTGACGAGGTTGAAGTACTAGGTGCTCGTGAGCATAATCTCAAAAATATTGATGTCAGTTTTCCTCGAAACAAACTTGTGGTAATCACTGGTATTAGTGGTAGTGGCAAGTCTTCGTTAGCATTTGATACCATTTATGCCGAAGGACAGCGTAGGTATATGGAGAGCTTTTCAGCCTATGCTCGTGCGTTTATTGGCAATATGGAGCGGCCAGATGTGGATAAGGTAAATGGATTAAGCCCAGTTATTTCCATTGAACAAAAAACAACATCACGTAACCCTCGGTCAACGGTAGGTACAGTTACTGAAGTCTACGATTTTCTTCGTTTATTATTTGCCCGAGCAGGCGAGGCCTATTCTTATCGCACTGGCAAGAAAATGGTAAAACAAACCGAAGAGCAAATTGAACGACACATAATGAGTTATTTTGATGGTCAAAAACTCGTGTTGTTAGCACCGGTGGTAAAGGGGAGGAAAGGACATTACCGAGAGCTATTTGTACAGATAAGAAAAAGTGGGTATACAAAGGTTCGAGTAGATGGTGAACTGCAAGAATTGGTTCCCAAAATGCAGCTCGATAGATACAAAACCCACGATGTGGAGGTTGTAGTAGATCGGATTGTAGTTAACAAAAAGGATCAGCTCCGCATTGGCAGGTCGGTGCAAATGGCCTTGAAAGAAGGCCAAGGATTGATAATGGTTTTGGATGAGAAAAATGAAATCCATCACTTCTCAAAGCATTTAATGGACCCAGAAACAGGTTTATCATACGATGAACCTGCCCCTAATTCATTTTCATTTAATTCACCCTATGGTGCTTGCCCAAGTTGCCATGGCTTAGGTACTGTTGATGAAATTACCAAAGAAACAATTATACCAGATGCTTCGCTTAGTATAAGTCGTGGAGGCATTGCCCCACTTGGCGATTATAGAGATATTTGGATTTTTAAAAAAATTGAAGCCATCTTAAAACGGTACAAATTCAATATCACTACACCCATTAATAAGCTAAGTGAAGAGGTTATTAATGTGCTGTTAAATGGCGATAAGAATCCTGTGGCTGTTCAATCAAAAAAATACCCAGGCACTGATTGGAACACCAAGTTCGAGGGTATTATCATCTTTATGCAAAAGCAAAAAGAAGGTGGATCCGAGAATATTCAAAAGTGGATTAAAGATTTTACTATCATTAAAGAATGTCATGAGTGCAAGGGCGCGAGATTAAAAAAAGAATCGCTTCATTTTAAAATTGATAATACGAATATTGCAGAGTTAGCACGTTTAGATATTGGTAAATTGAAGGTTTGGTTTACCGATTTAGAATCGAGGCTAAATGACAAACAAAATAGAATCGCAGCAGAAATTCTAAAAGAAATTCGTAAACGTTTGGGCTTTTTAGAAAATGTTGGGCTTGATTATTTAAACCTTAATAGGTCACTTAGAACCTTGTCTGGAGGGGAAGCTCAGCGGATTAGATTAGCCACGCAAATTGGCACCCAATTAATTGGGGTAATGTATATATTAGATGAGCCTAGTATTGGTTTGCACCAAAGAGACAACGTAAAGCTGATAAAGGCCCTTAAAGATTTAAGAGATATTGGTAACACCGTATTGGTGGTTGAGCACGACAAAGACATGATGCTCGCATCGGATTATCTAATTGATATTGGTCCTGGAGCTGGCCGCCATGGCGGATCCATTGTAGGAGCAGGAACCCCAAAAGAGTTCTTAAAAAATGGCACCCTCACTTCTAAATACTTATCCAACAAAGTTCGTATTGAAGTGCCTGGAAAAAGGAGGGAAGGTTCTGGCGAAAGCTTAGTGCTAAAAGGGGCAAAAGGGAATAATCTTAAAAATCTTAACGTTAAGTTTCCATTAGGCCAAATGATTTGTGTAACAGGCGTTTCAGGTTCTGGTAAATCTACACTTATACACGATACGTTATATCCATTATTAAGCACTCATTTTTACCGTTCAAAACGCGTAGCAATGGAGCATAAGTCCATTACTGGTTTAGAACATATAGATAAAGTTATTGAAGTAAGCCAATCGCCCATAGGCCGAACTCCACGTTCGAACCCAGCTACTTATACGGGCGTTTTTGGTGATATTAGAACCTTGTTTTCCAATTTGCCTGAGGCAAAAATAAGAGGATATAAACCTGGTCGGTTTTCGTTTAATGTAAAAAGTGGTCGTTGCGAAACCTGTGAAGGAGCAGGTATGCGATTAATAGAAATGGACTTTTTGCCAGATGTACACGTGCATTGCGAAACGTGCAAAGGGAAACGCTATAATCGTGAAACATTAGAGGTCAGGTTTAAAGGTAAATCTATTTCTGATATACTGGATATGACTGTGGAAGAAGCGGTTGAGTTCTTTGAACATCAACCCAAAATCTTGCGCAAAATTGAAACCTTGAACCAAGTGGGTTTAGGATATATAACATTAGGGCAGCACGCTACCACCTTATCAGGAGGGGAAGCACAACGTGTAAAGTTGGCAACCGAGCTGAGTAAACGAGATACGGGTAAAACCTTTTATATATTGGATGAGCCAACCACAGGTCTTCATTTTCAGGATATTCAGCATTTGTTAGATGTGCTTAATAAGCTAGCGGATAAAGGGAATACTGTGTTAGTTATCGAACATAATTTGGATGTAATTAAAGTGGCAGACTATATAATTGATTTAGGGCCAGAAGGAGGAGATAAAGGTGGAGAACTTGTTGCTTGTGGAACACCAGAAGAGATAATAAATGTGAAAAAAAGTTACACAGCTCAATTTTTAAAGTTGGAGTTATAGGCTCCTATACCAACAAAAGTCATTCTTTTATAAATTGCAATAAGCTACTATTGTCTTACTTATTTTTTTAATACCATATTTTTTTAATCATTAAATTACCCTCAAATGAAAAAACTAATACTACTCTTCGTTTTTAGTGCATCTATTGTTTTTGCACAAGATAAAACGGCTCTTCCGTTCGCAGAACTACTTAAAATAATTCCTTCAGACATTAATGGGTTCTCTGTTTCGGGTAAACCTGATGGAATGAATATGACCATGGCTGGGATGTCTTACAGTATGGCAACGAAAGAATTTACTAAAGGAGAGCAGACGTTAACAATTACGGTAAACGATTTTATAGGATATCTTTCTATGTATGAGGCATCTTTTGGAATGGCCGATGGGTTCTCTTATGAAGATGCTGATGCCAAAACATATTCAGAAACCGTTAATGGAGTAAAATCTGTTGTAAGTATAGACAAGGCCGAAAATAGTTCAACTATTATTTCTGGATATAAAGACAGGTATCTAATAATTATAGAAATGTATGGCACAAGCAACGAGGATGACGTCAAGGCTATTTTTAAAAAAATCAACTTAGACGATTTACCCTAAACTTTAGAATATAAAAGAAGTATAGAAGCACAGCATTTTGTTGTGCTTTTGTTTTTCCTAAGTTTTAAATAATTCAACTTTGTTTAAAATTCGATGGGCATGAAAAATATTGGAAGTATAGCGATACCGCTCGCATTTGTCTTATTATGTGGCTATAGCCTTAGTTTAGGCGAATGGTTAGATGCGGTAATGTATATGTTTGTTGGTGGCGGGTTTACTGTTATCAACTTAATTAAAGAAAAAAAAATAACAGAGAATCTTACGTTTTGGAATCGCCTATCTTGGACCTTAGTCCTTCTTTCGGCTGTGCTTTTTATGGCAGTTTTATTTAACGATGCCAATAAAGAAATTCTTGCTCCCTAACTGATTATATAAATTGCCTTGTACAAATTAGAATGCTTCCCTTATTTTAGTCTTAACTAATGAATAAGAAGAAAGCATACTGGTTAATTCAGATTTTTGGATGGAGTTTATATGCCTCCATCATAATTTTAGGCGCATTTTTTGTTTCCTCTAATTTTAAAGCATTAATGGCTGTTCCCTTATTGGTTGAATCAGCTTTTTTTTTCGGCTTTACTCATTATTACCGTTACCTAAATAAGAAGTGGAACTGGTTCCAGCTGCCTGTTTTAAAACTACTGCCAAGGATGCTTTTAGCCATTATTTTAATGGCAATTCCAATTTATTTTATACGAGTTTTTGTTTCTTTCCTTTTAGGTATTTACAGCCCTAGTTTATTAAACATCGGGTTCATTATTGGTAATGTTATTGGCAATTTTTTCGCTCTTGTAATTTGGACAGCGCTCTACTATGCATTTCATTACTTTGAGCGGTATAACCTTTCTTTAAAATATGAAGTTGCCATGAAAAGGATGGAGCTTGATCGATTAAAATCTCAACTAAATCCACATTTTATATTTAATGCGCTTAATAGCATTCGAGCGCTTGTAGATGAGGACCCTTTAAGATCTAAAAAAGCAATTAACCATTTGTCAAATATTCTACGTTCTTCCTTATCTGCCGATAGAACTGAGCTTATTTCTTTTAAAGATGAAGTTAATACGGTAAAAGATTATTTAGCAATGGAAACCATTCGATTCGAAGAGCGTTTAACAACAAAGATTGATGTTACTAATAGTGCTAAGTCTGTAATGGTTCCGCCTTTAATGTTTCAAACCTTAGTAGAAAATGGCATAAAACATGGCATTTCTAAACTCAAAAAAGGGGGAGATTTAACAATTGATGCTTTTGTTAAGAATAAATGCTTAATTGTTGAAATTAGAAATGTAGGAGTGCTCCATAAAAAGGCCGAAGGAAAAAGTGGCTACGGAATAAAAAACACACTGCAAAGGTTAGAAATTATATATAAGGGTAAAGCCAAGTTTACAATTAGTAACGAAAGTAAAAATATGGTGCTAACTTTAGTGCAAATTCCAACGGATTATTAAAAACTCAACACTCAAAAACACTCAACACATATGAAAGCATTAGTAATTGATGACGAACGTTTAGCTAGAAAAGAACTAATAAAACTATTAGATGAGTTTGCCATTATGAATGTGGTGGGCGAAGCTGCAAATGCAGATGAAGCGCTTGAACTTATTGAAAAACATAATCCAGATATTCTTTTTTTAGATATTCAGATGCCTGATAAAACAGGTTTTGAATTACTCGAAATGCTGGATAACGTACCGCAAGTAATTTTTACAACTGCTTACGATGAGTATGCTTTAAAAGCTTTTGAAGTAAATGCACTTGATTACTTACTTAAACCCATAGACCCCGATAGACTTAAAGGAAGCATTGATAAGCTTGTAAAAGTTGAGCCAGCTCCACAAATTACAGAAACTAAATTACTAGGTTTACAAGATCAGGTTTTTGTAAAAGATGGAGACAAGTGTTGGTTTGTAAAACTCGAGAATGTACGCTATTTTGAGTCAGACGGAAATTATATTAAAGTGTTTTTTGATAATGTAAAACCAATGATCCATAAATCATTGAATGCCTTAGACGAAAAATTAAGTGATAGAGATTTTTTTAGAGCAAGCCGCAAGCATGTAATAAACTTAAGCTGGGTAGAGGATATTGAAACTTGGTTTAACGGGGGCTTAATGGTAAAATTAAAAGGGGGTGATAAATTAGAGGTATCTAGAAGGCAAGCAGCAAAATTTAAAGAAAGAATGAGCCTATAAAATAGTTAAGCTAATTTTTGAACCAATTCAATAAGCTCTTGATCTACATCCCAATCTTTAGCTAGTTTTAGCATCGCAGTTGCTTCCATTTCTGTAATGTAGCCTTTTTCTCCATTAGCTATCCAGGTATCATTAATATATCTAAGTCTCTTAGATATGTCTAATTTTTCAAGAGAATCCTTTAAATAAGTTCGGGCTCTATCAAATGCTGTCATATAGTCTTCGGCAATAAAATCATAGGCCCAATTTAACTCTGCAAAAGCATTTTTATCAGAGGCTTTTTTATCCAATATTACCTTCTCTTCCTCATCTAATCCATGATAGTGGAAAATGATTGCTACTAAAAGCATATAACATTTAAGGTCTTCTGAAGTATCGGTATTCGCCATTGAAATGTAAATATAGAAAAGATAATGAAAGTAACCCCAAATTAGTATCTACAAATAATTATGTTTTTATGATTTTGTATAAAGTAGGATTACAGGGGGCTGCATCCATTTCTAAATTAATCATTTGAAAATTTAGCAAGTAATTGTCATCTGATACATTAGCATCAACAAAAATCAACTCGGTAATTGTGCAATTTTCTCTTAAGTTGTCTGGTGTTCCCCAAAATTCGTTATGTGCTAAAAGTGCTCCATTATCCTCTTCTCTATCAATAGAGGGCAAGTCAATTAGTAAATGATCAATTCCTTTTGTCACAAAAAAGCGAATAAGCTCGTAATCTACATAGGGAGGATTGTTGCCAGAATAATTCTTCGTTAACTTGTTGCTATTATTGGGTAAGGTTCTAAGAGCAATGGCCTTTATATGCGTGTAGTCTAGCGTTTTTAATTCGTTAGTTAATTTAATCACCAAGTCTCCATTAGCTACTTTAGTTGGTGTAACTGTAATAAGCTTACAATAAAAATGAAAAGATTGTAGCTGTTTGTTAATGGTTGCCCCAGAGCTTGTTATGTGCCCATACCCTTCAATATGCGTTCCATTTCCGTGGGGTGTTATTTGTAATTTTTGATAATTTACTGGTCCTCCTTCTCGTACACTACCAATAAAGTTGCCAGATTTAATAGTTTCGAATTTTACAGGCTCGGCCCAATAGCAATTGGGGTTTTCGTCACCTTCTTTTATGGGAACAGAAATACAAATAGGCTTGTTAAGGTTAACCCTAATCTTTAATTCTTTAGCAACACAAATTTCAGCAATCATACTTATGGTATTAATTCAATAACAATGGAGTCGGAAATAAAATATCCATTCGAGTTTAGAATAAGGTTATTGTTTTCGAAGCTGCCCCATTTATTTGCAACAACGCGGTCAATAAATTTTAGTTGGGTTGAGCTAAGTTGGTATCCAAACAATGTAAAAATTTCATTAAAATCTAATCCCCAGTGAGTTCTGATTTTTGTAAAAATATACTCAGTTACTAATTGGGTTTTACTTAGTTCTTCTATTGTAAATGGATTTTCATTCGCTTTTATGTTTTTAACATACTTAGGGTTGTTTTGCACATTAAACTGCCGAGTATTCCCATTAAAAGAGTGCGCACCTGGGCCAAGACCTAAGTAAGGCTTTTGCATCCAATAGGCAGAGTTATGCTTGCTAATAAAGCCTGGCTTTGCAAAGTTAGATACTTCGTAATGGTCGTATCCTTGCTCCATAAAAAAGTCCACCATAACTTGATACTGACTTTCGATAATGGAGTCTTTTACAGCTTTTAGCTTGCCTTTTTTTTGCCAATTACCAAAAGCTGTTTTTTCTTCAATAGTTAATGAATAGCACGAAATATGTGTTGGGTCTAAATCGACCATTTTTTTTAAATCACTTTTCCAATCAACTTTGGTTTGACCCGGTATTCCATAAATTAAATCGAGACTTAAGTTCGTAATTCCCTTTCTTTTACATAAGGCTACTGCCTTTAACGTTTGATCAGCCGAATGGCTTCTATTTAAATAGGTTAAAATGCTATTTGAAAAAGACTGGGTACCAATGCTTATTCTATTAACACCTAAATCTGCATAAAACGCGATTTTCCCCTCCGAAATATCGTCTGGGTTTGCCTCTACAGTAAATTCCGCCTGTCTGTTAATATCAAAATGAGCATAAAGAGCCTTCGTGATTTTTTTGAATTGTACCTGGTTTAGAATAGAAGGAGTGCCACCACCAAAGTAAATGGTTTCAACAGGCTCTTTTAAATAAGATTTCATCTTTTCAGCTTCCACTACAATAGAATCCACAACCTCATCTACAAGATTTAAGGTTGTGCTAAAATGAAAATCACAATAGTGACATGCTTTTTTGCAAAAAGGGATGTGTATATAAATACCGGCCAAAAGACTACTTTTGAACAAAAGTACATCTTTGATTGAGACATTTATTTATAACATTATTTTTATCCTTTTTTAGTTGTGTGCTTATTGCCCAGCAATTGCCCTATAAAGTAAATTTTGTTAATCCTTTAGGTCAAACAAATAGAACATTATCTGGGCGATGCGATTCTGTAAAATTTGCTAGAATTATTAAATCTGAGCATAGCAAATTAATGCGAAAAGGGCATGTGTTAGCTTCTCTAACTATCTTTGAAATTGACAGTACTTACAAGGCAGACATTAGTATAGGTGAAACGTATTTGTGGGGCAGATTCAATGTTAATAATGTACCCGAGGCTCTATTAAGCAAGGCAGGTTACCATCGAAACCAGTTTGCTAATACGCGTATTAACACCGTAGAACTAGGCAAGTTAATGGTTAAAATCATTATGGAGTCTGATAAAACCGGCTTCCCTTTTGCAACAATTGCCCTCGATTCAGTTTCTGTAAATGGGGGTGAAATTTCAGCAGTAGTTAATTATTCGGCCGGACTAAAAATCGAATATGCCTCTTTAAAGGTTAATAGTGCTTTTGTAAAAAGTAATTACTTAGAGTCTTACCTGGGTATTAAAGAAGGAACAGACTTTAATGCGATAAAAGTTGCTAACATTCGAAAAAAAATAAATAAACTTACTTATGCTAAAACCGATAAGCAGCCACAAATTAAGTTTGATAATAAAAGCTGCAAAATTACTTTAAAAGTAGATCCTGTAAAGGCAAATCAAGTGGATGCAATGCTTGGTTTAGCACCTAATCAAATCGATAAATCTAAACTGTTGGCAACTGGCTACATTAATTTAGACTTGCATAACTTATTTAAGTCGGGCAAGCGTTTAACGTTTAATTGGAGGCAGTTTGCAGTGCAATCTCAAATGTTAAATGCAAGATACAACCATACCAACCTGTTTGGTTCAACAATTAACGTGCAAGGAAAGTTTGAGCTATTCAAACAAGATACAGCATTTATAAATAGAAATTTTTATATAGATGTTGGATATGACGATGCTAATTATGCAATAAATTTCACTTCTACTTTTATCACTTCAAGGTTATTATCTGCCACCAATACTAGCAGTTCAGCAGCTGTAGAACTTATTGATTTTAACACACAATACTATGGTGTAAATTTTGCAAAAACCGAATTTGATAACCGAATCAATCCACGAAAAGGCTGGGATGTAAAAAGCGCGTTAAATATAGGCTCCAAAACAGTTCTAGCTACTTCGTTTGTACCCATCGAAGTCTCGGATAGCCTTAAGGGCCAATCATTACAAGGAAAATTTATGTTACAATCTAGCATTGCAGTGCCTTTAGGTAAATTGGTTGTGGCATATTCAAAAATACAGGTTGGCAGTGTTGTAAGTAATGGGGCCTTGTTTAATAACGATTTGTTCCGGTTAGGAGGCGTTAATTCTATTCGAGGATTTAATGAATTAGAAATTTATGCATCAACTTATACCATGTTACAAATGGAAGGCAGACTTTTGCTGGGCGAAAATTCAAGGCTGTTTGGCTTTATTGATTTGGCTTATACTCAAAACAACGTAGTTAATTTTAACGATACATATGTTGGCATTGGCACAGGGTTGTTATTAAATACAACATCTGGTGTTATGCAAATAGTATATGCAGTTGGCAAATCTTCTAAACAATCCTTATCATTGGCAGAATCTAAAATCCATATTGGGTATGTGGCTCGATTTTAAAAAACATATAATTATTTTACTGCTGGTTTTGCCTGCCTTTGGTGCGATGGGTCAGGATAAAAGCAAGGTTTTGTTTAACCTGAAACAGAACTGGGTGCAATACGATAAAGACACGGAAAGTTTTATGCCCGCAATTTCTCAGAAAAGAGGTAAAACGATTTCCTTTTTAGTAGATGGGAAGGCATTTAAAGGACAAAATTTATTTATTAGTAACTCTACTACCGCCCATTTATTTTATAATAATAGGTTATTAATTAAACTAGAAGCAGGGCCTCATCACATTGATATTGATAGCCTAATACGTATTACAACTGTGCAGAAACCAGTGTTGGCGCTTTACGGAAAAGATGTTAAACGAGAACTAGTAACATTAATTGTAACAAAATCATTTATAGCAAATAAGTTTTTTGCCAAAGAAGCTCATCTAACGAAGAAAACGTTTTCTTCATTTTTTATCGTATCCTCTATCTTATTGCTAGTCGGCTTAATTCTAATTAAAGTTAATTCTCACGACCTCTTTGTTCAATACACCAATGTTTCTAGGGCGTTTAATTTTACTACAATTGATGAAATGATTTATAAAGGCGGTTTTTTCGTTAATCCAAGTGTGCAGTTAATAGCCTGGATGAGCTTTAGTGCTGCTTTTATTCTCTATTATGTAGAGGAACAACTAGATGTGCAATTATTCGATATTAGTTGGCTAGAGCAAGCCTCCATTAGTGCTCATTTTGTGCAATTAATAGTTATTGCTGTTGGGTTTTTTATGCTGTATGTTTTTAGATACCTCCTTATTAGCCTGTTTTCAGCAATATTTGATATGTCTTCTGTTAGAAACATACACTTTGCTACACATATAAGGTTAACATTTTATTTGCTTTTATTTCTACAAGTTCTTATTACTGTAGCTTATTTTAACGTGTTGCCAATTAATACCTTAGCTATTATATTAATTGTTTTAGGCGCACTCTTTTTACTAATTGTTTTAACAGGTATTCGATTGTCATTTATCGTTAGGCATCCATTTGTGCAATTATTTTTATACCTTTGCGGCACAGAAATTTTCTTATTTGTTTTTGCATTTAAGCTAGTAGTTGGATAATCACAGAAGATTTTTTTAATGACAAAAGAATTAAAGGAAAGGGTTAAAGAGGTAAAAACCATTTTGGTGTCACAACCAGAACCCAAAGATGACAGGTCGCCATATTTTAAATTAGCCGACAAATATGGTATTCATATCGATTTTAGGCCTTTTATACAAATCGAGGCAGTAGATGTAAAGGAATTTAGAAATCAAAAAGTTGGGTTTTTAGATTATTCAGCTGTAATATTTACAAGCAGAAATGCTGTAGATCATTACTTTGATATGTGTAAAGAAGTAAAAGTGGATGTGCCAACAGATATGAAATACTTTTGTATTTCAGAGCAAACGGCCAATTACTTGCAGAAGTACATCACCATTCGCAAGAGAAAAATATTTACAGGCATTAGAACAGCTACAGATCTTATTGAAGTGTTGAAAAAACACCCAACTGAAAAGTACTTGTTCCCGTGTTCTAATATTAGAAAAGATGATATTCCTTCTTTTCTAAAAGAGAATAACTACGAATTTTCTGAAGTTGTTTTGTATAAAACAGTTGCGAGCAATTTGTCGGATTTAGCAGAGATAGAATATGATGTTATTGCCTTTTTTAGTCCATCAGGTATAAACTCATTAATGGTTAACTTTCCTGAGTTTAAACAAAAGAGCACAAGATTGGCTGCTTTTGGGCCTACTACAGCAAAAGCTGTTAAAGACCAGGGCTTTTATTTAGATATTGAGGCTCCTTTACCAAATGCGCCTTCTATGACAGGAGCTTTGGAGCTTTATATTAAAAAAGCGAATAATTTATAGAACCATTCGCCTTTCTATTCCGTTTTTAAACGTAGATTTTACGATAAGGTATCGAGAATTATATTTTTGATATTATATTTATGCCTCAATAAAATAATATATGAGAAATAAATTACTATTTGTTTTATTTCTAATTGCATTTACTAATGAGTTTTCGCTTGCACAGCAAGATCCCGAATTCACACAGTTTATGGATAATAAGATGTATTACAATCCCGCTTATGCAGGTGTTGAAGGGATTACACGCCTTTCTGTTTTGCTAAGGTCTAAATGGACTGGCTATTCCGGCACTTTTGATGACGGTGGCGCTCCTACAACTGAGGTGCTAACAATGAGCGCTCCTATTTATAAATTAAATAGTGGATTTGGGGCCTATATCATAAATGATAACTTAGGAGGGCTAAATAACTTAGCCTTGCAGGGCTCTTATGCGTATCATGTTGCAGTAAAAGATGCAAAATTAAGCTTTGGTATTAATGTTGGGTTTTACTCACAGTCAATTGATTTTGATAAATACAGGCCTAACGATCCAGGAGATCCGTTATTATTAGAAGGAAAACAAACACAATTTAGGCCAGATATGGGTGCAGGAGTGTTTTACCAAGCTAAAAAGTTTTACGGTTCTATTAGTGTCTCACATTTATTAAACCCAAGTTTTAATTTTGGGTCAGATGAATTAAGAAATTCATTGGAGCCAACGATTTATGTCATGGGTGGTTATCATTATGACATAACATACAATTTAGAAGTTACACCTTCGTTATTAGTACAATCGGATTTTAATAAGTATTTAATAAATTTGGGAGCAGTATTAAAATATAATAATAAATTTTGGGGAGGAATTACCTATAAATATTTGGAGTCGGCCTCCTTTATTGTAGGTATGAGTTTGTTTAAATCTAATGCCTTAGATATAGGGTATGGGTTTGATTATGTTGTGCATGATCAGAAAGCAAAACAAGCTACGTCAAACGAAATTCGTTTGAGTTATGCACTACCAATTAACCCGTTTGGGTCAAGAAAAGTAGTTCGAACCCCAAGGTTTCGACATTAATTCTTATTTAATTTTGGTTTTTCATAAATAATCCACAATTTGTGGTGCGATTTCCAATAAGAATTGTTTTTTTAGTAGAATGGATTTAATTCCTTTTAAAACGAATGTAAAAAATGAAACGCGTTTGTATCTTTATAAATGTGGATTATAAAATAGAGCATGATAAAACTTAATATAAAACAAGCGAGACTTTCTAGTCTATTATTAGTTGGCTTAATAAGCATCACCGGATGCGGTCTTTTTGGCGGAGGCGGAAAAGGCGGAGACATGGGAGAATTAGTTGGCGTTGGCGAAAGAGATGGTTGGATAATGACTACTCCTTTTGGCATGGCACCTATTCCTGCTGGAACATTTCATATGGGCCAGGCGGATGAAGATGTTGGGGCAACTCAAATCAACCATAACAAGCAAGTTACAATTGGTTCATTTTTTATGGATGAAACGGAAATTACAAATAATGAATTCCGTCAATTTATCTTTGCAGTGTTAGAGGATTCTTCTAGTACTTTAGGTGAGCAGTTTATTAGAGATAACTATTATCCTGATACAACAGTGTTTACTAAAGATTTTACCCACCATATGGGAGATCCATTGCAAGAGTATTACTTCTGGCACCCGGCCTACGATTATTACCCAGTTGTTGGGGTAAGTTGGGAAGCAGCGAAAGTGTTCTGCCAATGGAGAACCGAATATCTTAACGATTATAGAAGCTCAATTGGAGAATGGCCTATGCCTAACTTTAGATTGCCATCCGAAGCCGAATGGGAATATGCTGCTAGAGGTGGTAGAGATATGGCTAAATATCCTTGGGGAAACCCTTACTTAAGAAATAGTAAAGGGTGTATGCTCGCAAACTTTAAACCAGGCAGAGGTAATTATTACGATGATGGCTATGCCTATACATCGCCAATTGGCTCTTACTTTGCAAATGATTATAACTTGGTAGATATGTCTGGTAATGTATCTGAATGGACACAAGATGCATTTAATCCTGCTTCTGTGCCTTTGGTATGGGATTTGAATCCAGAGTACATAGATGTAAACGAACCTAGAAAAGTAATTAGAGGCGGATCTTGGAAAGATGTTGCTTTCTTTTTAGAAACAGGAACAAGAGCTTTTGAATATAAAGACTCCACTAGAGCCTATATTGGATTTAGATGTGCAATGACACATTTAGGAAGATCGGGCGGAGCAGAATTTTAATTTATAAAATAATTTTATACCTTGTAAAAAGGTAGTATTATTAGAGATCAAAACATAATCATCAACGAAGAACTTAAACGACAAAACAATGAGTAAACAAAAAAAAGGCGGATTTCAAGAATTACTCTACAAAACCATCATGCCAAAAGTGTATGGTATTGGTGCTGCAGTAGTAATTGTAGGTGCATTATTTAAAATACAACATTTACCAGGAGCAGGACTTATGCTTGGGATAGGTCTTGGTGTGGAAGCAGTTATCTTCTTCCTTAGTGCATTTGAGCCACCTCATAAAGATCCAAATTGGGCAAAAGTATATCCGGAATTAGCTGAAGATTATTCAGGGCCTGTAAATAGCCCAAGAATATCTAGCGGTGGAGGTAAAGGAGACAATGTAGCTCAAAAATTAGATCATATGCTAGAAAGCGCTAACATTGGACCTGCTCTTATAGAAAGTTTAGGAAAAGGAATGAATAATTTGGCAACTAATGCTAAAGGAATGGCGAGCTTAAGCAATGCTGCTGTAGCTACAGAAGATTATTCTAAAAATGTAAAATTAGCTTCTAAAAACTTAGTTGATATGTCTAGTTCTTATGCAACTACTGCTAAAGCAATGAGTGGTATGGCTGGTGCTTCAACTGATTCTGCGCAATATGTAGCTGAGGTTAAAAAAATCACTTCTAATCTAGGAGCTCTTAATGCGAATTACGAATTAGAGTTAAAAGATACAGACTCGCACGTTAAAATGATGAGCAAATTCTATGGTAACATGGCCGGTGTTATGGAAAACATGGAAAAAGCAGGCAAAGGGACTGAGAAATTCTCTGTAGAGATGCAAAAACTTACAGGTAATTTAACCTCCCTTAATAGTGTTTATGGTAGTATGTTAACTGCGATGAAAGGGGGCAAATAAGCTGCTCTTAACTATTTAAAAACTGTATTGTGAATCATATTAACTTAAACAACGAATAATATGTCCGGAGGTAAACAAAGCCCAAGAGATAAGATGATTGGGATGATGTATCTAGTGCTTACGGCACTACTTGCCTTACAGGTAAGTAACGCTGTGCTAGATAAATTTCTCTTCATCGATCAAGCATTAACAAGAATGTCTGGGGATTATAATACTAAAAATGGCCAAGTCATTTCTGGTATTGAGGCTCAAGTGGCTAAAAGAAATAACTTAGAAGGAGATGTCGCTATTTTAGGGATTGCAAAAGAGGTTCGAGAAAAAACCACTGAAGTAATTGGTGTAATGGACGACCTTAAAAAGGAAATGGCCATCCTTACGGGTGCCGGTGATCCTGATGGGTATGACGATGAAACTGGTGCCTTAATAGGTGCAAAGGATTATGATAAAGTAGGAACCATGATGATGGGGCCTAAAGGAAAAGGGAAGGCGCTTAAAAAAATGCTGAATGAGTATTCGCTTTTTTTAGCAACTAAAACTGGCGAGACTGATGAAAAATTTCCCTACTTAGGTAGAGATGCAAAGGATATTGAGGTAGCTGCCAACGACCCTGATCAAAAGGATAAGAATTTCGCGCAGTATTTTTTCGAAAATACACCTACTGCAGCAGGTATGGCCACAATGAGTTATTTAGAAACAGAAATTCTAAATTACGAACGTATGGCATTGGCTATTTTAGCGGATAGCGTAGGAGCTGGTGAAATATCTTTTGATAAAATATTTCCTTTAATTAGAGCAGAATCTAATGTGGTAGCAGCAGGAGCAAAATATAAGGCTCAGATGTTTATTGCCGCATCTTCTTCTGCACTTAATCCTGTAATGTATAAGGATGGAAAAGCATTAGCTCTTTCAGAATTAGATATCGCTGGTAATCAAATAAAATTTGGTCAAGTAGAGTTTGCTGTTTCTGGTTCTGGTGAGAAATCTTATAGTGCCAAAATTGAATTAGATGGTAAAGTATATGAAGATGTAATAAAATACACGGTTATTAAGCCTAGTATTCTAATATCATCTAGTGCTCTTTCTGCTCTTTGGAAAAATTGTGGTAATGCCTTAAACGTGCAAGTGCCTTTATTAGGTACGAGCTATAACCCTACTATTACAGCAACAAATGCTACGGTAGTAAAAGGCGCTGGCAAAGGAGAAGTTACTATTATTCCTAAAACTAGGGGTAAGGTTGTAATGACTGTAAGAAGCAATGGATCTACCGTTGGTACTAAAACATTCTCTGTAAAGGAAATTCCTTTACCAAAGTATGAATTAGTTATACCTAGTGCTGCCGGTAATATGGCGGATGGTGTAAAAGGTAGAGCTTTTAGACAAGTAACAATTAAAGCAAATGCAGAACCGAGTTTTGCGAGCGATGTGCCTAAAGATGCTCGTTACCGTGTAAGAGAAATTGAAGTTAAACTTGTTCGTAATGGAGACCCTGTAAAGGTTCAGAAATTTAAGAAGAGCAAGATTTCTCTAACACAGTTTGCGCAACAAGCTAGAAAAGGAGATTTATATATATTTACAATCAAGAGAGTAGTAAGAACTAATTTTCAAAATAAGTCAGAGAACGTTAAAGCGCGTAATGAGATTTATAAAGTGTTGGTAAAAAGCAATTAATAACCAAAAGAGAAGTTACTCTTACATAGGAGTATCTTCTCTTTTAATTTTAAATAAATATTTCGGATGAAATGTAATATCAGATATTGTGTTGCCTCTCTATTGGCGATAGTTGGTTTGTCAGGTAGTGTAGTAGCTCAAGAAGGGTTGTCTTCTTCTTCTAAAGAGGTGGAGATAAGTCAGTATAACCCTTTTTCTGTAAGTCCAATACCTAAGTATGAGCAATTATATAAGCAAAGAATTTGGACTCGTGTAGATTTAGAGCAAAAGCTTAATAAAGGTTTTTTTGCGAAAAATAGTGAATTTAGTAAAATAATTATCGAGGCTGTAATAGCTGATCAAATTCAAAATGTGTATTGGGAGGATTCTTTAACTCGCAAAATGACTAAGGCTGAGTTTATTGAAAGATTAAACAAATCTGAAGTTGATGATAGTGAACCAGAAGAACAGCCTTTATATGAGGTTGATTATCCTTATTTTGAAGGAGAGACAGTTGAGTATAATGGTACAAATTATATTTGTAACAAAGATCTCGATGCTAATGATGTTGGTATAGCTCCTTCATCTGATTCCGATTTGTGGGGAGTGTATGGTGGAGAGGTCGCAGAAAAATACTTTGCTACTGATATTACTTTAATGGAAGTAATGGAAGATGTTATTTTGGACAAAAGAAGATCTAGACAATATCGAGATATTCAATCTATTAAGCTTATTGTTCCTGGTAAATACTCAAATGATGGTGCGAATTATTTTTTAGCAACATTTGCTTATAAAGATTTGGAACGTTTTTTTAGAGAACATCCAGACAAAGCAATTTGGTATAATCAGCAGAACAGTGCAGAAAATAGAAATCTTGCTGATGCTTTTTTATTAAGATTATTTCATGGCGAATTACATAAAACTGAAAACCCTGATAACTTACCAATTGCATCATTCTATGGTGGATCTGCTAAGCAAGGCTTAATGGCCAGTCAGTGGGAAGAAATGAAGATAATGGAGCGTGAGCATAATTTATGGTCGTACTAAGTTAATGCTATTCAAAAAATGCCTCTTCCTATTCGGAAGAGGCATTTTTTATGCCCTCTATAAGTATGGATGCTCTTTTTTTGCCTATTAAAATTTCTATGTCTTGCTGTGAGGCGGCCTTTATTTTGGCAGGAGAGGAATATGTTTTTAATAATAAATTTTTTGTCTTCTCTCCAATTCTATCTATGTTATCTAAAAAGCTGATAATCTGATCTGTAGATCTTTTAGATCGATGAAATGTGATGGCAAATCTGTGTGCTTCATCACGTAGTTGCTGTAGTAACTTTAATGCAGGATTCTTTTTATTTATATGGATAGGTAGGCTATCGTCTGGCAAATAAATTTCTTCCAACCTTTTCGCAATACCAATTATGGCGACTTTGCCATATGCTCCTGTTTCCTTCAAGGCTTCTATGGCTGCAGAGAGTTGTCCTTTTCCTCCATCGATAAGTACTAAATTGGGTAGAGGAGACTGCTTTTCTATAAGGCGCTTGTATCTTCTCCCTACTACTTCTGTCATAGAAGCAAAATCGTCTGGGCCAACTACTGTTTTAATATTGTATTTTCGATAGTCTTTTTTAGAGGGTTTCCCATTCTTAAAACATACCATGGAAGCTACTGGATGTGTTCCTTGTAAATTAGAATTATCAAAACACTCAATATGTATGGGCAACTCTTTTAAATTCAACGCTTCTTGCAGAAATTCCAATGTTTTATTACTCTTGTCTGTTACCTGAGCAACTTGTTCCGCATTCCTTTTTTGATAAAGTGCGTTCTTAATACACATATCTACCAGTTTTTTCTTATCTCCAATTTTGGGAACTTCTATTTCCAAAGGTTCAGGCGCATCGGGCAATTGTATGTTAGAGAGTATTTTTATAGTAGAAGAGTTGATTATTTCTTTTATGAGCTGGGGGATAGAAGCAATTAGCATCTGAGCTTCTGATTCTTCCAGTGATTTTTTTATTTCAATTGATTTTGATTGAATGATAGAGCCGTTGCTAACCTTCATAAAGTGAAGAAATCCTTTTTTTTCTGTACTTATAATAGCCACTACGTATAGTGAAGCTAATTTAGGGTTAACTATTATTGACTTGTTATGGAAAGTGGTTAATTGGTCTAATTTTACTTTGAATTCTTCTGCTTTTTCAAATTCTAAATTAGCTGCATGGGCATGCATCTTATCCTCTAAGAATTTTTTAGGAGTGGCTATATTTCCTTTTAAAATATTAATTGCTTGATGCAAGTTGCTATTATAATCTTCTTCAGTTTGTAGATCTTCGCAAGGAGCCTTACAATTGCCAATATGATACTCTAAGCATAAACTATATTTTTTATTGGTAATATTTGCTTCTGAAAGGTTGTATTTGCAAGTTCTAAGTGAGTATAGCTTATGCACAAGGTCTAAGACCATCCTCATTTTTACAACACTTATGTAGGGGCCATAAAAGTCTCCTTTGGCATTATCTATATTTCTTAAGCTGTAAATTCTAGGAAACCGTTGGTGGGTAACACATATATAGGGGAATGATTTGTCATCCTTTAGTAATATGTTGTACTTCGGTTGATTTTCTTTAATTAAGTTATTTTCGAGTAAGAGTGCATCGAACTCTGTATTTGTAATAACATAATTAATAGATTGTATTTCAGATACGAGTTTTTTTGTTTTTCTATTATGGTTGGCACTTTTGTTAAAGTAACTAGAAACCCTTTTTCTAAGATCTTTAGCTTTACCAACGTAAATAAGGATGTTTAATTCGTTATAATATTTATAAACACCTGGGTTGTGAGGGATTGGTGCAAGTAACTTTTGCCTGTCGAGCATTAGTTTATGCCCTCCTCATCCAATTCAACTGAAAGAGAATCTAATCTTCGTTGCAATAAAGAGTCAGCTGGGGTTAAATTAATATTGTATTGCCCACAATCTAGCGTAACCGATAAAGGTTTATTAGGTCTTGTAAAGGGCTGCATTTTATACCCCAATGAATCGTCATTATATACCTGAGTCATAAATTCTGCCCAAATGGGTAATGCCATATAGGCTCCCTGTCCATATCTTATAGAAGGGAAATGCACAGCCCTGTCATCTCCTCCTACCCAAACTCCGGCAACTAAATCTTGGGTAACACCCATAAACCAGCCATCGGAATAGTTTTGTGTTGTACCTGTTTTAGCACCAATCTCGTTGCCATTACGCAGTAAATTATATTGGTAGTCTAATTTTCTTGCAGTTCCACCTTCTTCCTCTAAAGTTCCCTTAAGCATATGCAACATTAAATAGGCATCATCGGTACTAAGGGCTTGTTTTTGTTGGGGTACATATTGTTGTATGATGTCTCCATTTTTATCTTCAATACGAGTAATAAAAAATGGTTTTGTCCATATTCCTTTATTTGCAAACGCACTATACGCTCCTACTAATTCATACACAGATACATCACTTACTCCCAAGGCCAAAGATAGTACAGGGGCTAGGTCACTTTCAATACCTAAAGACCGGGCTTTGGCTACTACATTCTCCGGGCCTACAAGGCTCATTATTTTAGCAGTTACTGAGTTTTTAGATTGAGCCATTCCTTTTCGAATGGTCATTTTTTCTCCAGTAAATTTCATGTTTGCATTTTCGGGCGACCAAGTGGGAGGGGTGCCTCCTGTTTCGTAGGTTCTTCGCTCATCCATTACTTCATAGCAAGGATAATATCCGTTTTCAATGGCTGTTGCATATACAATAGGCTTAAAAGTAGAACCAGGTTGATTTTTGCCTTGTTTTACATGGTCGTACTTAAAGTATCGGTAATTTATACCGCCAACCCATGCTTTTATATTACCTGTATGTGGGTCCATTGCCATAAAACCGGCTTGCAAGAATTTTTTATAATATCTAAGAGAATCCATAGGGCTCATGATTGTATCTATTTGCCCACTCCAGCTAAAAATTCGCATTTTTTTGGGAATGTTTAGAATAATATTGATAGAATCTGAACCCGCCCCATATTTCTTTTTTAGCTTTCTATAATGCTCTGTTCGTTTGACTACTTGGGCAATAAAAGTTTTTATTTCTTTCCCATTTTCATCTACCCAAGGGTTTCGTTTACCCCACGATTCATTAAAGGTGGTTTGCAAAGAATCCATCCACCAGCTAACCGCATTTTCAGCATATTGCTGTAAATCTTTGTCTATAGTTGTGTGTATTTTTAATCCTGATTCGTACAAATCAATTCCTCTTTCCTTACAAAACTTAAGCAGGTCATTTTGAATAACAGCCCTAAAATAATTTGCGAGCCCTGTATTTTGATTAGCAACCTTATAATTGCTTAAATCGATGGGTAATTGAATGAGTGAATCATACATTACTTTGGTAAGTACATCTTGTTTTTGGAGTTTTAACAACACTTCATTACGTTTCTTAAACGAGTTATCGTAATGCAATATTGGATTAAATCGAGTAACTGCCTGCAAGAGGCCTATGAGGGTTGCCGATTCTTGAAAATTTAACTCCGAAGGCTCCTTGCCAAAAAATGTTTGGGAGGCAGCCTTAATACCAAAAGCATTACTGCCAAAATCTACCGTATTTAGGTAGAGTGCAATTATTTCTTCCTTAGTAAAGGTTTCTTCCAGTGTAACAGCTATAAGCCACTCTTTTGTTTTAGATACGATCAATCTCGGGATCTTACCTAACTTGGTAATGCTACCTTCCATTGCCTCATCACGTGTAGAATATAGTTTTTTAGCGAGTTGTTGGGTTATAGTACTACCACCACCCGCTAGATTAAAAGTTAAAAGCCCTTTTACTACCCTTAAATAGGCAATTAAATCTAGGCCCGAATGGTCATAAAATCTGTGATCTTCTGATGCTACAAGTGTAATTTT
This sequence comes from uncultured Roseivirgaceae bacterium, assembly GCA_964507315.1. Lineage (GTDB taxonomy): Bacteria > Bacteroidota > Bacteroidia > Cytophagales > Cyclobacteriaceae > JAKISE01. The sequence goes on along the minus strand of CAZDQR010000002.1, from coordinate 6,190 downwards.
TAAATCATCTGAAAGCTGATCGTAAGTAACTTGGCTTCTGTTAGATCTAAAGTATTTTCCCATTTCTTCTCCATTTGCATAATATAATGTTGAGGAAAGGTCGGTTTCTGGATTTTCTAGTTGACTTAAGGCGGGCATTTTACCAAATAGACCAAATAAATTATTGGATACAGCATAGATATAGAAGGGTAGGCCTGCAAAAAGGCTAATAAAAAGCACCCAAACCATCCAAACTAGCTTAGTTCTAATGTTTCTATCTTTCTTTATTTCACTCATCAATAATTGGCTTCAAAAAATGTAAGGTAGGTATCTATTTCTTTCGTTTGATATAAAAGCTCAAAATTCAATTTTGAAATAACAAAAGTAACATTTTCAATAGATTGATCTGATTTTATGAGATCATAAAATAATAATGATTCTTCGCTATTATCAAAAGATTTTACAATTATAAAATAAGAAGTTGGTGTTAGGTCAAGCTTGCCTACAGCTAAACTTTTATTGCCAAATTGAGCATTAATTAACGTCTTTACTTTTGCTATTGTGGCTGTTTCATTAGTTGAATCTGCTAATAGAACAAAATAGTGGTCTTGATCCATCACCACTGTACTAAACTTAGTTTCTTTAAGTTTAACAAGCCTGTTTTGGTAAGAAATGGACGCATCGAACAAGGTTTTAGCATATTCAGTTAACTCCCCTTCTGGGTACATAATAATATATTCGTTTAAGGCCAATTGGTATTCTGGCAATGGTTCAGTTTTACCAATTATGAGGGCATTTAGGATCCAATAGTTGGCAGTAAACTCAGCCTTAGGGTAATTTATAATAGCCGAATTAATATAGACTTTAGCACTTTCGTAATCTCCGTCCTTATAAAGTTGATAGGCTTTTTTATAATCAATAGCTAATTTCTCATTGGCCTTATTGCTTTCCTCAACAAATTGGGGGTTTTTGATAAGATTTGTGTAAAGAGAATTGGGGTATTTATCAAAGAGGCTATTTTTATGAGCCATAGCTTCATCTGGGTGGTCGTCTAACTCTATTAAGTAGAGCAAGTATAGAACTTCAGGTTCATAGGTTGTTTCTGTATATCTTTTTAATAATATGTTGTAATTATCAACAGCATTTTTATCTTCTTCTAGTTCAAAATGATAGATGTTGCCTAAGTTATAAAAGGCATCTTCAAGTTTTTTATTAGCTTCTACCACTTGCTCTTTTGTTTGAGGCACTTGCTTATAAAACTCAGCAGCGGTATTATTTATAGCAGCTATTTCATCTTCTTTTGAGGATGAGTCTTCAATAAGATTGTTTTCAGAATTATCGGTATCTGTATCTATTACCGATGATTTTATAGATCTACGCCAATGATCTTCAAGGTTTCTTTCTCCCCAAAGGTTTTTAAACTCTGTTCTACCTTTTGTAACAGCAGCAGGATTTGTGAAATACCAACTACCACCACCAATACCCGTGGGTTCTTGGTTAAACGAAAAGAAATTTTCTGCAGCGGCCTCTTTCGCTTCTTTTTTTTGAGCGACACCTTCAATAAACTTTCTATGTTCAGCTTCAGCAACAAACAATTTCATAAGTTCGGTAGAATCTTTTTGTGAAAGAGACAGTAAACTATCTTGCAACTCTATAGTATTTATTTGTTCAACAAAGCGCGTTAATACTTCACTTCTTATGGCAATTTCTTCATACCCTTCATAGGATTTAGGTAAAGTTGTAACGGCACTATCATAATAGGCTTGCGCTTTACTAAAATCTTTTAAAGTATCGTAATATACTTCACCTAAGCTTAAATAGGCTAATCCTTTTATTTTGGGGTGGCTCTTGCTGTTTTCAATAGATAATCGAAAATTCGTTAATGACTCGTTTAAATAACCCTGTTTTAATTCAAACTTTGCCCACTCGAGGTAAATTCGATCTTGAAAATCTCTATTTTTTTCATCCTTAACCAATTTTTTAAAGTACTTTCTTATATCCTTTATATCACTTCGCTCTCCCAACTGAGTTACTTGAGCCATATTAAGCTTGGCATAAAAAGATAATTCATATTCCGGGTTGCTGCGTATGCACTTTTTATAATAATCGAATGCAGCAGATTCGAATCCTATTTCTTGGTACACTTGGCCTATAATAAAAAATAGTCTTGCCCTTTCTTGCTTAGTTAAGAGCAAATCTGCTGCCACAAGGCTTTTTACCATTTCATTTTTTTGATCAAGCCTTTGGTAATAAAAAGCTTTCATAAGGTAGAAGAATTTTAAATTTTTCTCGTTTAGCTTTTCCCGAGTTAAATAGTCAGATACGGCATCCGCATTGGTCATTTCATTGTTTTCGATGAACGTGCGCATTAAGTTTATAAGCGCCCAATGTTTGGCATTTGGGTCTTGACCCTTGGTATTAACAAATTTGAATGTTTCAATTGCATTTGGGAAATCGTAACCATACATTCGGGCTTGGCCAATAATATTATAACTGTCATCAACCCATTTGCTATTTTTATGATACTGTATTACGATGGAGGCTTTTTTAATGGCTTCTTCTACCTCTATTTTGTACGTTTCCTTATTAGTGGAGTCAATTGCAGGAAAAATGGGCAGAATATGATCATAATCAATAGATTGACTAGCCTTAATGCCTTGCTCTATGCTTGTTATTTGGGCAACAGCATAGAAGTAAGCGTTATAATGGGCTGTTGTATTATGGTACGCTCTATTTAAGGGAGAATTTCTTTCTGAGGAACAAGAAAAAAGCAATACCATTAATAGTAGTAAAAAAGTATAAGATGCTCTAAATAGGTAATTCAATGGTTATTACTTGAGTGTTTGTATGAATCAAAACGTTATTTTATTTCAATTAATACAATAATACTTTTTTATCTCTATTTTTGCCGCTAAAACGTAGTACTAAGCACTTGAAATCAAAAAAAACTTTTTCGAACTGGTTAACCGAGCGGTATCTCTTAATTATTCGTAATGAAGAGAATTTTGCCGAAAAAAGGTTTCTAGGGTTTACTTATGCTAAGTTTTTGCTTTTTTCTACCATGTTGTTTCTGGTACTTTTGGTGGTGAGTCTTTTTTTAAGTCGCACATTACTAGAAAAATGGTTTGATCCTCGGCATGCCCAAATAGAGGCAAATAAAAAATTATACACCTTATCTTTAAAACTCGATTCGCTTGAACAAGAAGTTCAACATAAAGATCAATTTATTTCTTTGTTTAAAGGGTTTTTAACTGGCGATATTGATTCTGCTAGAATTGATAGCTTTCGCCAGAGGTCATCTTTGCAAGAACGCAAATACATCGATTTATCAACTGCACCTATAGATTCTCAATTACGTAAGGAGTTTGAGTTTGTAGATTCCACTCTAAACTTAACTTCAAGAACAGTAAGTGAATTACAAGAAATGTTTCTTTATCCTCCGATATCGGGACTAATTTCTCAGAAATTTGATATTAATGAAGATCATTTTGGCGTTGATATCGTATCTAAAAAGAATGAGCCTATAATGAGTGTGGCCAGTGGCACGGTTATCATATCATCTTGGACACAAGATTCGGGCTATGTAATTGCGGTTCAGCATAGTTCAAATCTAATTTCAGTTTATAAACATAATGCCGAGTTATTAAAAAAAACAGGTAGTTTTGTAACTGGAGGAGATGTTATTGCCATTATTGGTAATACAGGTGATTTAACAGATGGGCCGCATCTTCATTTCGAACTCTGGTATAAAGGCAATGCCGTTAATCCAGAAGATTTTATTTTGTTTTAAATACTCGTAATATAAATAAGAACATGTTTAACAAGGATGAAAAAAAAGTAGCTGAAGAGCTAAGCAATTCTAGTAATATTATTGGCAAAGGAACTACCCTAGAGGGTAACATCGAAGCCTATGGTAATATTAGAGTTGAAGGACGAGTAGTTGGCAGTATTGTTACAAAATCGAAGGTCGCATTAGGGCAGTCGTGCAAGGTTGAAGGAAATATTTTGGCGCAAAATGCTGAAGTGGCAGGAGAAGTAAAAGGAATAGTGGAAGTATCAGATCTTCTTTTATTAAAATCTTCTGCAGTAATTCATGGAGATATCATTACCAATAAATTAATTGTAGAGTCTGGTGCAACTTTTAATGGTGGTTGTAAAATGGGCGTTTCTATTAAAGAAATTAAAATTGGAGAAAACGGACAAGGAAAAGAGCTCTTTAAGAAAGCAGCAAAAACCGCTTAATAATTATCTTAAATATACAGGTTTAGCATTTCAGTTTTTAGCAGCCATTTTGCTTGGCTTTTGGTTGGGCAAGTGGTTAGATGGAGTGAGCCAAAACGAGAAACCCTATTTTACCATGGGCTTAATGATGTTGTTTTTAGGAGCAACATTGTATAAAGTAATCCGGGACATAACCAATGAGCAAAATATATAATTTTTTCTTAAAACTAATTCTGTTAACAATAGCGGTTGCAAGTGCAGGTTTTACACTTGCTAAGTTTGGCTTGGTCGCATTGCCAAGCATGTTTTATGGAATGGTGGCTTTCTACTTTGTTATTTCTACCATGGCTTTTATGGTTAATATTAAAGCCATGGAAAAGGAAAGTGAAATTGCTGTTTGGTATTATATGGCCTCAATCATGTCTAAGTTCTTATTAGCTGCTATTTCCGTGGTAGTGCTAACTAAGTTTTTTCCCGAACAAAAGAAAAATATTGTGTTTACAAGTTTTGCTTTATACCCCGTTTACGAGGCACTTGTAATTTTTGATGTTTATAAACGAATTCGCACATAGATTTTAAGCTAAATCGTTTCATTTAGTTCCTTAACTTTATACTTTTGCAGTCGCAATTAGAATCGACCCTGATATTTAGGAAGTTATATGACATCATTGTTCAAAAAAGGCCGAAAAACGGTTAAAAATTTAGCAGTAATATTATTTTTTATAGCTGCACCTGTACTTATTGCAAATGCAAATAGTTCAGAAGAAGGCACTGATGAAAAATTCAGTCCGTCTGAAATGATCATGCATCATATTAAAGACACCCATGAATTTCATATTTGGGGAGAACTGGCAATGCCTCTTCCGATCATTTTATGGACAGATCATGGAATTGACGTATTTATGTCAGGTGGTTTATACCATGGTGATGGAACAGTTACTACGGATAAAGGTTCTTATGTAATGCATCATGAAAAAATTCAGTATGCCGGAGCGCATAGCGAAGATGGCCATGCAGCAGCCCCTTTAGATTTTTCTATTACTAGAAACGTCTTTTCATTATTTATGTCGTTTGCGCTTATATCTTGGATTTTTATCTCAATCGCTAATAGTTATAAGAAAAGAGGAACCGCTGCTCCTAAAGGAATGCAGTCGTTTTTTGAGCCTATTATTATTTATGTACGAGACGAAATTGTTGTACCAAATGTTGGGGAGAAAAAGGCTAGCAGATATTTACCTTACTTACTTACCTTATTCTTTTTTATATGGATTAACAACCTTATCGGTTTAATCCCATTTTTCCCTGGAGGCTCAAACCTATCAGGTAATATTGCTTTTACATTTACACTTTCTATGCTAACCTTTTTAATTGTGCAGTTTAGCGCAAATAAGGCGTATTGGAAACACATATTTTGGATGCCAGGTGTGCCAACTCCAGTGCGATTTATACTTGCACCAATTGAGTTGTTGGGTACAGTTTCGAAGGCATTTGCCTTAATGATACGTTTATTTGCTAACATATCGGGTGGCCACATTGTGGTACTTAGTTTAGCATCTATGGTGTTTATGTTTAAATCGTTTGTGGTAGGAGGGGTAGTTACTCCATTCTTACTATTTATTATGGTATTGGAATTAATGGTGGCGGCAATTCAAGCGTATGTATTTACGTTGCTAACATCATTGTTTATAGGTATGGCCGTTGCAGAAGACGACCACCACTAAATTGTTTTTTTAACTAAAAAGTCAAATTATTATGACAATTACAGGACTTGCTGCTGGATTATCAGTACTAGGTGCGGGACTCGGAATCGGTAGGATTGGAGGATCAGCAATGGAAGCAATCGCTAGACAACCAGAAGCTACTAGCAAAATTCAAACTGCAATGATTATTTCTGCAGCTTTGATTGAAGGTGTAGCTTTTTTCGGTGTAGCTACTGCTTTAATGAACTAAATTGAAATGGCTGTCGATAGGGCAGCCATCTCTTTTTTTT
>CAZDQR010000001.1:0-38033 GCA_964507315.1 uncultured Roseivirgaceae bacterium | reverse complement strand
CCGCGACCCCGACCTTGGCAAGGTCGTGCTCTACCAGCTGAGCTACTTTCGCTTAATTTATCTTCAATAAGTAGCATTTGAGGCGTTTCTCAAATGGGACTGCAAATGTATACATCCGTATCCTAAATGCAATACGATCCGTGTTTTTTTGTCCACTTTTTTGCAATACAGCAAAGTCGCCATTATAGGTGTCAATTTTCATTCACAAAGAAAATCGTATCATTCACAAAGTTTTTACGGTCGTTCACAAAAACTCTATTGCATTTCATTATTGATTTTTCTTAATTTGATTCATCAATAAAAAAAATACTAGAATAATTTTTGTTGAGTTATTATGCAGCAATCGTATAGCAAAATAGATGATAATTTATTTACCTTTAGACTTACTAAAGGTGAGAGAGGTATTGCCCAACAAAGTTCGAGCATTCACCTCATTCAATTTTTGCGCCATATGGAAATCAAAGTTTTAATTGTAGAAGATAACCCAATAACCGCTCAAGATTTAGAAGAAATTTTGAATGATAACGATATTGCTGTAGTTGGTATTGCTCGAACTGCCAACCAAGCCATAAATAAAGCCAGAGATCTACATCCTGATATTATTATTATGGATATAAATTTAGATGGCGAAAAAGATGGAATTTCCGCCATTAAATATATTTATAAAACAGACTATTACCCCGTAATATATTTAACCGCAAACACAGATAGAGAACATGTAGAAAAGGCATATGCCACTTCTCCAGCAGCATTTTTATCAAAACCATTTGCACATAAAGATTTAGTGCATGCCATCGAGCTTGCTTTTGTTAATCATTACAAAAAAATATTTACGTCTGCAGATTTACCAGGAATGAACAAATGCATCTTTCTAAAAAATGGGGAGAAGTACGAAAAAATAGCTATTGATGAAATTCAATTTGTAAAAGCAGATGGGAGTTATAGTACGGTTGTTACCAAAGATCAATCTTATTCCATTTCTCTGAATTTACAAGGCCTAGCTAAAAAAGTTCAAAATCCATTATTTTTTAGGCTGCACAGATCGTACATTGTTAACCTCAATTGGATTTCTGGGTTTGATAATAACCATGTATTTGTTGGCGAAACTCCTGTGCCCTATTCAAAAAATTACCGAGACGATTTAATGCAGTTCTTAAATAGGCTATAATTTACTTTTGTAGTTTCCCTTTAATTTCGTTCAGCTTTAACAATGCCTCCACAGGAGAAATAGTATTAATATCTAGCTTTTCTAGCATTTCTTCTACTTCCTTAAACTTGGGATCAGCCTCAAACATGGCCATCTGAAAATTATTCTTTGGCATTTCCTCTAACTTAGATTTGTCTTTTTCTTTTTGTTTATCCTTTTCTAAGAAATGCATTATTTCATTTGCCCTCAGCACTACTGGGTTTGGCATACCAGCCATCTGAGCCACGTGGATACCAAAACTATGCTCGCTACCGCCAGGTTTAAGCTTACGCATAAAAATCACCTTATCGCCTACCTCTTTAACCGAAACGTTAAAGTTCTTAATTCTTTCAAAGTCTTCGGTTAACTGATTTAATTCGTGATAATGCGTTGCAAATAATGTTTTTGCTCTGCCGTTTTTGGAATTATGCAGATACTCAACTATGGACCAAGCAATAGAAACCCCATCGTAAGTGCTCGTGCCGCGGCCGATCTCATCCATTAACACCAAGCTCTTATCAGATAAATTATTAAGAATACCAGCAGTCTCCGTCATTTCTACCATAAAGGTAGATTCGCCTTGCGAAAGATTATCAGAAGCTCCCACTCTGGTAAACACCTTGTCAACCAAACCAATGTTCGCAGATTTTGCAGGCACAAACGAACCCATTTGTGCCATAAGCACAATAAGCGCCACTTGGCGCAATAAGGCCGATTTGCCTGCCATATTAGGCCCCGTAACAATAATTATTTGCTGAGTAGAGTTATCCAAATAAACATCATTAGGCACATAGGCCTCTCCCAAGGGCAACTGTTTTTCAATTACCGGGTGGCGGCCAGCCTTAATATCAATTACATCAGACTCTGAAATAATTGGAGCCACATACTTGTTTTTAATAGCCACATTAGCAAAAGAACAGAGGCAATCGATAGATGCTAGTACTTGCGCATTTTGCTGAATTGGTTCTATATAATCGCTAGCAAATAAGATCATATCTTGAAATAACTGCTGCTCAATTACCAACAGTTTACCCTCGGCACTTAAAATTTTCTCTTCATATACTTTAAGCTCTTCGGTAATATATCGCTCGGCATTTACCAGTGTTTGCTTCCGAATCCATTCGGGTGGCACCTTATCTTTATGAGCATTACTAACCTCTAAGTAGTAGCCAAATACTCTATTATATGCAATTTTAAGTGAGCTAATACCAGTTCGTTCAACTTCTCTTTCCCTAATTTTTCTTAGATGGTCTTTTCCAGAAAAAGCGAGCGATCGTAATTCATCCAGCTCAGCATTAATTCCTTCTTTTATAATACCCCCTTGATGCACCAACATTGGAGCATCTTCTTTAATCTCTGTTTCTATTTTTTTAAGAAGTAAATCACACCGATTAATTAAATCAGCTTTACGAGCAAGTTCTGCATTCCCCGAATTTAATAACTGCTCTTTAATAGGCAATGTGTAACTAAGCGATCGCTTAAGCATCACCAATTCACGTGGATTAATTCTGCCTACAGCCACTTTAGAAATTAGCCGTTCTAAGTCACCAATATGGCTAAGGTTACTAAGAATTTCTTGCAATAAACTGTCTTCGTCTTTTAGTGCTTCTACCACCCTAAGTCGAGATTCGATTGCTTCCTTATCTTTTAAAGGCAGCACTACCCATTTCCGCATCATACGCGCACCCATTGGAGTAACGGTATGGTCTAGTATATTTATTAATGGCACACCACCCTCTAATTGAGGAAAAATAAGTTCGAGGTTTCGGATAGTGAATTTATCGAGCCAAACAAATTTTTCTTCCTCAATTCTAGCTATTGCATTAATATGAGCTACTTCTTTATGCTCAGTTTCTTTAAGGTAATTTAATACTGCTCCGGCTGCAGTAATTGCCAACTTAAGTGGTTCTATTCCATACCCTTTTAAATTAGGAGTGTTAAAGTGGTTGGTTAACGACTCATACCCATAATCATAACTAAAAGCCCAATCGTCTAAGGCATAATAATGATAATCGGCCAAACCCAACCCTTCAAAAGCAGCCCTATTAGGCTTAGAATAAATTATTTCTGTTGGAACAAACCCTTGAATCAATTTATTAATATGATCTTCATTGCCTTCGGCAACCAAAAACTCGCCAGTAGATAAATCTAAGAAGGCTATACCCAACCCATCTTTACCAAAAGCTATGGAGGCTAAATAATTATTACGCCTCGTTTCAAGTACGTTATCGCTGTAGGCCAACCCGGGAGTTACCAATTCGGTAACGCCTCGTTTTACTATGCCCTTTACCGACTTTGGGTCTTCTAATTGGTCACAAATAGCCACCCTATTGCCTGCACGAACTAATTTTGGCAAATAGGTTTCGAGAGAATGATGAGGAAACCCCGCCAACTCCAAATGCGAAGCAGCACCATTAGCTCTTTTTGTTAAAACAATATCGAGCACTTTACTTGCCTTAATGGCATCTTCTCCAAATGTTTCGTAAAAATCACCTACTCTAAAAAGCAGCATTGCCCCAGGGTATTTTACCTTTATGGCATTATACTGTTTCATTAACGGGGTTTCTTTGGATGCTTTTTCTTTCGTCAAGGGGATATGTATTTTTGTTACAAATATTGAATATTTATTACGATTTTAGAAGTACAAATGCCCGAAAAGCAATATTTTCAACCCTTAAATTGATCACTTATATGCGTAAACTAAAAAACGAAGAACTTAACCGGCTTACTCCCGAAGAATTTAAGGCAAAAAACAAAATTCCAGTAATCTTAATTTTAGATAACATTAGAAGCATGAATAATGTAGGTTCTGCCTTTAGAACTTCCGATGCTTTTTTGGTAAAAGCTATTTACCTAGCAGGTATTACTGCACAACCTCCACATAGAGACATCAACAAAACAGCTTTAGGTGCAACCGACACTGTGGAGTGGCACTACTTTAACTCAACACAAGAAGCTGTTGATAATGCAAAAGAAAATGGGTTTTTAATAGCAGCAGTAGAACAAGCCGATAACAGCACCAACCTTCTTAAGTTCGAGCCCCAGCCAAAACAGCAATATGCCTTTGTGTTTGGCAACGAGGCCTTTGGTGTGGAAGACAGCATTGTTAATGAAGCCGATGTGTGTTTAGAAATACCCCAATTTGGCACCAAGCACAGTTTAAATATCTCAGTAACCATAGGAGTGATTCTGTGGGATTACCTTGCAAAAACCACATAAAAAAAGGAGGTAACTACTCCTCCTTTTAATTACTTAACCTAATAAACTACAAACCAATAATATAAGGTATTTATACATTGGAATAATCTGTTATTACTAGTCAAACACAAGGCCTTTAATAATAGTTCAAAGTGTATCATTTATCTTGATTTGTAGCTAAATTTGCTAGTGCCATTTTTAGTTTTGAGATATGGCACAATACTAATTTTTTAACATCTAAACTTTCCAAAAATGGATTTCAGAATAGAAAAAGACACAATGGGCGAAGTAAAAGTGCCTGCAGATAAATATTGGGGAGCACAAACCGAACGCTCTAGAAACAACTTTAAAATTGGCGGCTTAAATCATCATATGCCAATTGAGATAATCCGAGGATTTGCCTATTTAAAAAAAGCTGCTGCTTACACAAATTGCGAATTGGGAGTTTTAGCTGAAGATAAAAGAAATGCCATTGCACAAGTATGTGATGAAATTTTAGAAGGAAAACTTGATGATCAGTTTCCTTTGGTGATTTGGCAAACAGGCTCTGGCACACAATCTAATATGAATGTGAATGAAGTAGTAGCCAACCGTGCTCATGTAAATAGCGGAGGTAAACTAGGCGATGCAACTACATTTGTTCATCCAAACGATGATGTAAACAAATCACAGTCCTCTAACGATACATTTCCAACGGGTATGCATATTGCCATTTATAAAATGGTGACAGAAACAACTATTCCTGGAGTAGAAGCACTAAGAGATACGCTCGATATGCTTTCTAAAAAGTATATGAAAGTAGTTAAAATAGGCAGAACACATTTAATGGATGCCACACCTTTAACCCTTGGTCAAGAATTTTCTGGCTACGTATCTCAACTTACACACGGGTTAAAAGCATTAAATAATACGTTGCCACATATGGCTGAATTAGCGCTTGGTGGCACAGCGGTAGGAACTGGTATAAATACACCTAAAGGATATGCGATAAATGTAGCAGCAAAAATTGCAGAATTCACAAAACTACCTTTTGTATCGGCAGAAAATAAATTCGAAGCTTTAGCAGCCCACGATGCATTAGTTGAAACTCACGGTGCATTAAAGCAATTATCAGTAAGCCTAATGAAAATTTCAAACGATATTAGAATGCTTGCATCAGGGCCAAGAAGTGGCATTGGCGAAATAATAATACCTGCCAACGAACCAGGCTCATCTATAATGCCCGGTAAGGTTAATCCAACACAAGCCGAAGCACTTACAATGGTATGCGCCCAAGTAGTTGGTAATGATGTAGCTGTTTCTACTGGAGGAATGACAGGTCATTATGAACTAAATGTATTTAAGCCAGTAATGGCCTATAATGTATTAACCTCTGCTCGATTAATTGGAGATGCTTGCCAATCGTTTAATACTAATTGCGCTGTTGGAATAGAACCTAATAATGAAGTTTTAGAAAAAAACTTAAATAATTCCTTGATGTTAGTGACTGCCTTAAATACGCATATTGGATATGAAAAAGCGGCAAAAATTGCTAAAACGGCTTACCAAAATGGCACTACATTAAAAGAAGAAGCACTAAACTTGGGTTACCTAACAGCTGATGACTTTGATAAATGGGTAGATCCAAGTAAGATGATTGGTGAAATGGATTAATGACTAGTGCTCCTAAAGCTTGGCTGTTTAATTAAATTTTGCAATATTTACTACTTATATATAAATCGAATTAATCTAAAATGAAAAAACTTGTATTGGTATCGTTGTTATTAGTGTTTGGCTTCACTTCAATTGCTCAACTTTCTAAAGTGGAAAAAAAGGAATGGAAGTCTAAATATAAAGCATATAAAAAAGACCTTGAAGGATTTAAAATTCTTGTAGAAGAAAATGGATCACTTAAAGGACAATTGAGTAATGCAAAAAGCCAATTAGACGAAACTAAGTCTAAATTAAGCGATAAGGACGCTCGTATATCTGATTTACAGGATGAAAATGCCCGTATGAAAAGTCAGGTAGCCGCAGCAAATGCCTCTGCACAAGAAGCTAGAAACGCATTAAGCAGCAAACCAGCAAGCATTGCTAATCCAGCACCAATGTCGATGGATGGCGTTGTTTTTAAAGTGCAAGTAGGTGCTTTCGCTAAAAAGGATATGGCCAACTTTTTCGATAATAACCCTATGTTTAGTGGAGAAAACGAAGAAGGATTACAAAAAATAACGCTTGGGTTTTTTAGAGATTATTGGGAAGCCGATACATTTAAAAAACATTTAAGAGAAATGGGTGTTAAAGATGCGTGGATTGTACCTTATAAAGATGGACAACGCGTTGCACTTAAAGATGTGCTAGAAGGCGTTATTTAAGCTCCTTTAATTTATTCACAAAAAAGCCTTTTGTTCTCAATGAACAAAAGGCTTTTTTGTGAATATCAAGTTGCATTAATTAGTTGCCACTAAAGGCTCTATGTCTAACACTTTAACAGCTTTTAAAATCATCTCCCAGTCAGAAGGCATAAGGCGTTCAAATTTTATTTCTTCCTTAACCTCCCACTCATCTAGCATACATATTAAATTAACCACAAAGTTATCTTCTTTTAATATGCCATAAAACTCCAAATACCTTTCTGCAAGGTCTTTATAACCTATTCGTTCTTGGAGCCCCGTTATTTTATTTACAATTATCATAGCACAAAGATATTGAGAGCAATAGCAATTTTTTGTACGTAAAAAACCTAACTTTCATATTAATTAAAATACTTAGATGATAGTCTTTTTAAGACCGTTGTTTACTAATATATTTGTTGAATAAAATTAAAAAGCTAGCTTAAATTGGCTCTAACAACGCATTTAGGAGCTAGCTATAGCAAATGAAAATAATAATAGCAGGTGCCGGTGATGTAGGGTTTCATTTAGCGAAATTACTCGTGTTAGAAGATCATGAAATTACTATTATAGATCTCCATGAAGAAAAGCTCGCTCAGTTAGCTAAACAATTAGATGTAGTTACTGTAAAAGGGAATGCCACCTCGTTTAGCGTAATGGAAGAAGCAGACATTACCAATGCAGATCTTTTTATTGCCGTTACCGAATCTGAAGAAGCTAATATTTCAACCTGCATTATTGCAAAACATCTTGGAGCAAAAAAGACCATTGCTCGAATATCAAATATTGAGTTTTTAGTTCGTAAGGACAAACTTGATCTTTACGATTTGGGAATTGATGAAATAATCTCTCCAGAATCTTTAGCAGGGCGAGAAATTAAACGGCTATTGCGCGAAATCGCATTAACAGACTCCTTCGATTTTGACGGTGGAAAACTATCCCTAATAGGTTTACCTATAAATGAGAAAAGTGCATTTAGCGGAAAAACACTTCTTGAGGCTTCTAAATTAGACCCAACCAATAGTTTTATTACGGTAGCATTACTTCGTAATAACGAAACAATAATACCTCACGGCCACGATAGGTTCGAAGTAAACGATCACGCTTATTTTATTGCATTGCCAAGTGCCATTGATAAGGTAATTATGCTTTCTACAAAAGCTAAAAAACAAGGCTTAAAACGCGTTATGGTACTAGGAGGCAGCAAGGTTGGCATTAATGCCTCCAAGCAGTTGAGTAAAAAATATAATGTAAAACTGATTGAAAGCGACAAGAAAAAATGTTTTGAGCTTGCCGATATGCTCCCCAATGTAATGGTTATACATGGTGATGGCCGAGACGTTGACTTACTACAGGAAGAAGGAATAGACGAAACAGACGCATTTATTGCGGTTACAGGCAACTCAGAAACCAATATAATTTCTAGCTTAGTAGCCAAAGATCATAATGTAAAAAAGACCATTGCCTTAGTTGAAAATGTAGATTACATACATCTATCGCAAAGTATTGGTGTTGATACAATGATTAATAAGAAGTTAATTGCAGCCAATTTTATTTTTAGATACATCCGTAAAGGTGATATAATCAACCTAACCTCCATTCATGGAGTAGATGCAGAAGTGCTCGAATTTGTAATAAAAGTAGAATCTAAAATTACCAGAGATACCTTGAGGTCGCTTGACTTACCAGATTCTGTAATTGTTGCAGGTGTTATTAGAAAAGGAGAAGCAATTATACCTAAAGGAGATTTTCAGTTTAGGCCAAAAGATAGAGCCGTGGTTTTATGTAAACCAGAATCGATTCAGCAAGTTGAAGAGTATTTTTCATGAGTCGGTTTAATGTAAAATTAATTTCTTCGATACTTGGCCTATTATTAGTAATAAGTGGCGTAGGAATGCTTTTTTCACTTCCTTTTAGCATCTATTATAAAGAAAGTATATGGCCCATTATCTCCTCTGCCACCATTACAATATTTACAGGTTTGCCTCTTTGGTTATTATTAAATAAAAAGACTAACCGAGAACTTAAAAAAAGAGATGGCTATATAGTGGTAACGCTTGGCTGGGTAATTATGTCTGTATTTGGCACCCTCCCATACCTTTTTAGTGGCTCTATCCCCAACTTTACAGATGCGTTTTTTGAAACGATGTCGGGATTTACGACCACAGGTGCATCCATTTTAAATGACATTGAATCGTTACCTAAGGGAGTCTTACTTTGGAGGAGCCTAACCCAATGGATTGGAGGGATGGGAATTATCGTTTTGGCTGTAGCTATCCTGCCCATTTTAGGAATTGGAGGTATGCAATTATTTATTGCTGAAGCTCCGGGCATTTCTGCGGAAAAACTAAAACCTCGTATTAAAGAC
This sequence comes from uncultured Roseivirgaceae bacterium, assembly GCA_964507315.1. Taxonomy (GTDB): domain Bacteria; phylum Bacteroidota; class Bacteroidia; order Cytophagales; family Cyclobacteriaceae; genus JAKISE01. Next base: position 28,909 of record CAZDQR010000001.1, on the reverse strand, counting down.
ACTGCCAAAAGACTATGGCTAATTTATGTGGGCCTCACTCTCTTAGAAACAATACTGCTTACACTTGGCGATATGCCATTTTTTGACGCACTAAACCATAGCCTTACTACCATGGCTACCGGAGGTTTCTCGACCAAAAACAACAGTATTGCCTACTACGATTCTGCTTATATTCATTATGTAATCACCCTATTTATGTTTTTGGCAGGCACAAGCTTTACATTAACTTATTTTATACTAAAGCGCAAATTCAAAAAGGTTTTTAACAACGAAGAATTTATGGTTTACTTGGTCTTTATTGTTATGGCCACGTTAATAATTACAGGCTTTGTACATTCATTTACAGAATATACCTTCGAGCGAAACTTTAGAGACACCCTCTTTTCAGTTGTTTCTATTGTTACCACTACCGGCTTTGTAACCGAAGATTACACTGCTTGGTCGCCACTTATAACCATGGCATTTTTCGCCTTACTATTTATTGGGGGAATGGCTGGTAGTACAGCTGGTGGAATTAAAATTGTAAGGCATATAGTTTTATTTAAGAACAGCTTTTTAGAAATGAAACGCCAATTGCACCCCAATGCAATCATACCTGTTCGGCTCAATGGCAAGGCTATTCAAGGAGAGTTAACCTACCATGTACTTGCTTTTATGATGATATACTTTCTGATATTTTCTGTAGGCAGTATAATCATGGCTTGGGTTGGTTTGGACTTTCCTACAGCCCTAAGTGCTGTGGCAACAAGCTTAGGTAATGTTGGCCCAGGTATAGGCGGTGTAAGCCCAATACATAATTTTAGCGAAATACCTGTTATTGGTAAATGGGTGCTAAGCTTTTTAATGCTTTTAGGCAGGTTAGAATTGTTCACGGTTCTTATCCTCTTTACTCCATTCTTCTGGAAAAGAGAGTAGGGTTCAACTCAATTACTTGAAACTTTTTCAGCACCCCCACTCAATCTAAGTTATTCCAAGTAGATATTTCCTCTTTCTTAATCTGCAACACAGCATATAAGATAGTTATTCCTACCAATCCAAATAATGATTGCCAAATGCCTAATCCAATGTTTAGATTAATGATTAACGCCCCAAAACTTGTAATAAGAATGCCCCAAAAACCTATTTTCCTCCACTTAAATAATAGTATTGAATATATCACGTTGCCTATTGCCAATATCGCGAAAAGCATCAACATTGAATTTGAAATTCCCCCCGAAAAATTTTGAGCAACCATATCTCCGGCAAAAAGATATAATACAGCTGTTAATGCATTTGCTGTAATCATAATAACCAACCAAGCAGTAACCCATCCACTCCTCTGTCTCGAAACAGTTGTGTCTTTGTTTCTGTTTTTCATAAGATTAAGGATACATCAATTCCCCAGCTTCCACTCTCACTTTTAAATCATTTTCGCGAGGAGGAATTGGGCAAGAATGATCTGGATTATACAAGCAATATGGATTGTATGCCATATTAAAATCCAATATAAGTATGTCGTTCTCTGGCACATCTAGCACTAAATAACGACCTCCACCATAGGTTGCATCTCCAGAAGTTAAGTCAGTAAAAGGGATAAATAAAGCTCCTTTCTTTTTACCTGATTTAGCAGCTCCTTGCCCTTGATACACATCTAATGCTAAAGATTTGCCATTTAGTTTAAAAGTAACTTGTGCATAAATTAAATACTCATGCACATCTCCTCCTGTTGTGTTTATACTAAAAGTTCGCCCATCATTAAATCTTTTTAACGTTCCACTTATCCTATAAGAATAATCGATATCGTAATATTTTAACGCCTCAAAGTCTTTCATTAACTCTTCGGTTAACATTGTTTTTTCTTTTACTTTATAATCTTCATCTTTCTGTTTGCGCCATTCAGTCACTTTCGTTTGGTGTTCTACACTATTATCGGCATATATAAATCCTTGTGAAAAAGCAATTTGAAAAGTAAAGAAACTTAACAGTCCAATAAATAATAATTGTTTCATAGGTATAGTTGATTATAAAATTAAGTAGCAAAGGCTTGTGAGGGGTATTAACAGCACTTATGCATCCTTCAAAAATACACTGCTTTATGGCGGTAACAGACAGAAAAATTGAACAAAAAAAGAGCCTGCTAAAATTAACAGGCTCTTCTGGCATCCTATATGTAACTATCTAAGATGTCCTATTTGCTTTTTTTATCTAAATCCAATACAATTGGAGATGCGATAAAGATAGAGGAATACGTGCCCACTAACACTCCAATTACAAGTGCGAAAGAGAATCCTCTAAGTACGGCACCACCAAATACTAATAATACCAACACAACCACTAACGTAGTTAATGAAGTAATAACGGTACGGTTCATAGTACTGTTAATAGCGGCATTAAAAATATCTTCTCTGTTAGATGAAGTATGCAGGTTTATATTTTCTCTAATTCTATCAAACACAATTACTGTATCATTTATTGAATAACCAATAATGGTAAGAATTGCAGCTATAAACACCTGATCTATTTCGAAACTGAAACCGAATAAGCTAGCAATTGCAAAGGCAGACAATACCATTAAGGTATCATGGAATAGTGCCACAATTGCTCCCAATCCAAATTGCCATTTTCTAAATCGAACAACAATATATAAGAAAATTACAACCAAGGAAAGCAACATTGCTTTCATCGAATCCTTCTTAATATCATCGGCAATGGTAGCTCCAACTTTTTCGGAACTTAAAATAGAAAAATGGGTTTCATCTACTTTAGAGCCATCGGCAATAAACATTTGCCCTGTATTTTCTGATAAACCAGCAATCAGTAATTTCTGCACTTTTTCATCCATTTCAGACGACTCGTCAGTTACTTGGTAACTTGTAGTTATTTTAATTACATTATTTGCTCCAAAAGTTTTCACTTCTGTTCCTGCGCCTTCAAACGAAGTTGTTAAACTCGCTTTAATATCGGAGGCAGATACAGGCTGGCTAAAACTTACAACGTAAGATCTACCACCTTGAAAATCAACTCCTAAATTGAGGCCGTTTACAAATAACAACACCATTCCAATAACAATAATTATTGCAGAAGTAACATATGCTCTTCCTCTTTTTGACATAAAGTCAACATTCATATTTGAAAGCAGACCTGCAGAAAATTTAGTTTTGAAGTTTAAATTACTTGCATCACCTTTTTTACGTAACCATTGCTCAACTACAACGCGTGTAATAAATACAGCTGAAAAGAATGAACTACCAATACCTATCATTAAGGTAATAGCAAATCCTTTTACTGGCCCCTGGCCTAAAGCATATAGAATTGCAGCCGTTAAAAACGTAGTTACATTTGAATCTATAATAGAACTAAACGCTTTACTATACCCTGAAGAAACTGCTTCTCGCAGTGCAACTCCATTTCTAAGTTCCTCTCTAATCCTTTCAAAGATTAACACGTTGGCATCAATAGACATACCAATGGTAAGCACAATACCTGCGATACCAGGCAATGTTAACGCAGCACTAAGCTGAGCCAATATTCCCATAATAAAGAAGATGTTAAAAAGCAATGCAAAGTTTGCTACAAAGCCTCCACGTGCATAATAAAACACCATAAACATTACTACCAAAGCTAAACCAGCAAGTATAGAGTTAACACCTTGCATTTGTGCTTCTGCACCAAGAGTTGGCCCAATAATAGCTTCTTGCACAATACGAGTTGGAGCAGGTAACGTACCAGCTTTAAGCACATTGGCTAAATCCTTAGCTTCTTCAATTGAAAAATTTCCAGATATTTCTGAATTACCATGAGCGATTTCTCCATTTACATTTGGTGCTGAATACACATACCCATCCAAAACAATAGCTATACTCTCTCCAATATTAGCTGCAGTAAGCTTTCTCCACTTTTTAGCTCCTGTTGCATTCATTTGCATAGAAACAGATGGACGAGTTGCCTGATCTAACGATTGACGAGCATCGGTAATTACATCACCTTCTAAAGGAGCTTTTCCTCCACGGCCAGTTTTTAATATATGCAATTCAATATGAGGCTCGGCTGATAAATCTTCATGATCATGAGCTTTCACTTCCCAAGCTAATTTAAAGCCTCTTGGAATAAGAGCTTTAACATCAGCACGCTTATAAATTCTATTAATTTTAAAAGTATCCTTTACATTATACACCAAACCTTCTTGGCTTGTTATCAAGCTAAATATTGGCGACACTTGTGTGTTGTACAACGAATCAAGTTTATCTGCAGTGTTTGCGCTATCTGCACTCGCAAGCAAAGTAGTATCAGCATTATCACCTAATAAACCTTGTAAACTTTCTTCTTCTACAGGAGCTTCTGTTTCATCTAATGTTACTGTTTTTGCGCTTGCCTTTTGCTCTGCAACTAAATAGGCATTTATTGCTTGAAGAAAATTGCCTGATTCTTGAGGAGTAGCAACTTCAAAAAATTCGAGCTTTGCAGCTCCTTGAAGCAACTTTCTTACCCTAGCAGGGTTATCTGCTCCTGGAATTTCTACTTGAATTCTTCCAGTACCTTGTAATCTTTGAATGTTTGGTTGAGAAGTACCAAATCTATCAATACGAGTTCTAAGAATGTTAAATGAACGATCCATTGCATCTTCAATCTCTGCATTAATGATGTTCATTATCTCTTTATCCGTTGTTTCGAAAGAGATTTTACCACGGTTTGCAGCGTTTGCAAAAATCGTACTTAGCTTACCTTCTGGCTTAATTTCTTTGAACGACTCGTAAAATAAATCACTGAAAGTCTCCTGACTTGTTTTTTGCTTTTCAACGGCCATATTAATAGCAGCAAGAAAATCAGGGTCTTCATTATTTCCACTTAGTCCTTTTATAAGCTCTACTGGAGAAACTTCAAGCACAACGTGCATTCCACCTTGTAAATCAAGGCCGAGGTTTAATTCAGTATCCTTAATTTCTTTAAATGTGTACTCCATACCAAACAAGCTATAAACAGGCTCATTCCATATCGAATCTAAATACACTTGTTTTTTTGTCAGGTCAACAATTCCTGCTTCGTTTGTAGCTGCTGCTACTGCTTCTTTCTGAATATTCCTAGATACAAACGTAAAGGATAAATAATACAGACATAATGCTGTTACTATTACTGTTAGTACAACTATTGCACTTTTATTTCTCATGATTTTATAAAATTAGATTAGTATTAAATTTTTATTATAGATGTTCTTATGCACTGGTAATTAGCCATTAGAACGTGTGAATGTGTTTTATTAATATCCCTACAGACTTAGGAATAAATGCAGCTAGGGTGCATTGGGAGAAATAACCTGCTGAAACAGGGTTTTAAAAAACGATGACACATATTTTGAAATAACATGTGTATGCTTTTGCTTCTTATTATCGCCAAATACAATTTCTTTAATTTGATGATAAGATTGATCTACATTAATAGTTGAAACCGAAAGAAAGACATCTTGCGTGGCAACTGCTATTTCTTGCGCATCGTTGTTTTCTGCATTTGAAGAACCCTCTATTCCTACATTCGCGCTAATTGTGCTTTGCACATACTCATGACCCGTTTGAAATACTAATACCGACATGCCAAGCAATATCAGAAGTAGTAAAAAAAAAGGCTGTTTATAGGTGTTTTTATTCTTCATTTTTATAGAGCCGCAAACTTATCTAATCCATTCATTACCAACAAACTATTTAGTAATAACATCTACTCTTAATTATTAGCTTAATTTAGATCGCACATAAGTAACAATTACATCTAATGCGCTATCGTACTTTTTATGGTTGGGTATTATAATATCCGCTTCCGACTTATAAGGCTTAATATGCTTTTCATAAGTTGGCATTACGTGGTGCTCATACCTGTACAACACATCATCTAAATCATACCCTCTTTCTTTATCATCTCTAATAATTCTTCGAATTAGTTTAATATAATCCTATGCATCGATGTACAATTTCATATCCAGGATTTGAGCAATTGGCTGATAATAAAGTACAAAAATACCCTCAACTACAATTACTGGAGCCGGGTTTAATGTAATTAATTTTGGTTCTGCATCAGGATTATTAAAGGTGTACTCTTTAATAGTTATTGACTTTCCATTTTTTATGGATTCGATATCTCTCTTATATGAATCAAAATCGATGGACTCCGGAAGATCAAAGTTTTTCACCCCTTTAATATCAACCGGCTGCTCTTCTCGTGGCTTATAATAATTATCTTGTGAAATTAAGCAAACTTCGTTTTCTGAGAATTTACTAAGTAGGCCATTTAAAAATCGTGTTTTGCCTGATCCACTACCACCTGTAATACCAATAATAAAAGGTTTTTTACTCAAAATGAGATGCTTAAAGGGTGTTTAAATAATTTACTAATTTACCTACTGCTTTAGCTCTGTGACTAATACCATTTTTCTCTTCAGCAGTCATCTCTGCAAAAGTACGACTAAACCCTTTAGGAATAAATATTGGGTCGTAACCAAATCCAGCTTTACCACTTTGGGTCAAAGTAATTTCTCCTTCTGCTGATCCTTCAAAATAGATTGGAGCATCATTATCTATTAATAAGGTTATTACTGTTCTAAAACGAGCCGTTCTATTGGTATTATCTCCAAGATTTTTTAAAAGCAGTTCCATATTATTTATAGAGTTTGCAGGCTCACCTGCATATCTCGCACTATAAACCCCTGGTTCACCATTTAGTGAATCTACTTCTAAACCAGTATCATCGGCAAAGCAGTTAATATTAAATTTACTTTTTATAAATGTTGCTTTTTCTAGAGAATTTGCTCTTAGTGTAGTTCCTGTTTCTGGAATATCATCAAAAGAACCAATTTCTTTTAAGCTTTTAAGATGAATACTGTTACCAACCAACTGTTGGAGCTCCTTTAGCTTATTACTGTTATTGGTGGCAAAGCATAATTGCATTGGGCTAATTTACTTTATGAAGTTTCATATCAAAAATAAGGTTGGCATTTGATGGAATGCCATTGGTTGTTTTTTCCTTATACCCATACCCATACCCTGATGGTATATACATAGTAACAGAATCGCCTTCCTGCATATCTAATAATAAGATTTGCCATCCAGCAATTAGCCCACCAAGTGTAAACTCTACAGTATCTTTAGCATCAAACTGTTCACCCGTATCTAGAAATCTACCAACATAAGATACTGTAATTTTTGTAGAAAAATTGGGCGGGATTAGCCCACTTCCTTCTTCAAGTAACACATAGCTAATATCACCTGTGCATGGAACTTCATCACCTTCAACTGTCCTGCAATCTTTAAGAATATTTTGGATGTTATTTTCAATTAAATAATTATCTATAATTTCCAAATCAATAGCAAGTTGCTCATTAAAAGGAAGTGCTGCTGGACCTGGCTCTTCCTTGCAAGCAACAATTAGCATAAACAGTGCCCCAAAATATAAAATAGAATTTCTCATATTTACTTAATCTCTACTAGCTCCACATCAAAAATTAACACTTCATTAGGAGCAATAGAACGCCCTGAACCACGGTTACCATAAGCCAAACCAGAAGGTAAGTACAAAGTGGCTTTTCCTCCTTCACTCAAAAGGGCGATACCTAAGTCCCAACCAGATATTACTTGCCTTGTTCCTAAGGCAAAACTAAATCCTCCAGAATTATTTGAGTCAAACACATTGCCATTCAACGACTTTCCTATATAATTTACTACTACGTAATTTCCTGTTTTAGGAAATAACCCATTTCCTGTTTTAGTAATTTCGTAACGCAACCCATCTACGGTAGTTTCTGCAGTTAGTCCATTTTCTACTAAATAAGAATCAATTATGTCGGTATCAACTTTTAATTGTTCTTCGTAAGATAAAAATGTAGCATCGTTATTACTACAAGCAAAACTGAATATAGAAATTACTCCTACTAAAAATATATTTTTCATAATTTAAAAATTAACTAATTCTACATCAAACTTTAACACAGAATTAGGAACAATCACTGCTCCTGAACCTCTTGCACCATAGGCCAACGCTGATGGGATATATAAGGTAGCTTTTGCGCCTTTATTTAAAAGAGCAATGCCAATATCCCATCCTTTAATTACTTGGCCTCTACCCAATGGAAAACCGTAAGGTTCGTAGTTTCTTGCAGCGTTATACGCGCCACCTGCTTTTGCATCTGCTTCAACACTAGAATCAAACAACGTGCCATCAAGTAATGTACCTGTATAATCTACATAAACCTTATCGCCAATTTTAGGCAATTCTCCACTTCCTTCTTTGGTAATTACATAGTACAACCCTTCTGGTGTAGACTCAGCTTCAATTCCGTTCTCTAATAAATAGTCCTCTATAATTTTAGCATCTTTTGCTACCTGTTCTGAAGCAGCTTCTGTCGCTTTTGCTCTTGCTTTTTCGCCTTGTTCTGCTCGATAAGCCTGAAATTCATCGACAGTAAAAATATTTTGAACACCCATATTAACCGTAATTATGCTTTCTGCCGGAATAGTATCTGGTAAAGGCTGTCTGAATGATTCGGAAAATATTTTTTGAGCAGGAACTTTTAAAATAATACTATCTCCTCTACCTAATAATTTAAATGCTTCTTCTAAGCTTCCGTTATTTTTAAAAACAGAATCGATATAGTTAAGTGGCAATGCGCCTCCTCTATCTGCACTAGAAAACATTACATTATCATTGGCATCACTGTAAGCAACGTTTAACATTAAAAAATCGCCATCATTAGGGCGTTCACCTGATCCTTCTGTCACCATTAAATATTCAAGGCCACTTTCGGTGGTAATATATTCTTTTTGCCCACAAGCGGTTAGTACAACAGCCATTAAGCCTATAATAAAACTATATTGTTTTAATTTATTCATAACTAATTTGTTAATTCTGATTTATATGTTGGTAATAATTTTTCAAATTTCTCAATCACTTGTTCTAAGCTCATTGTTTTAGATACGCCTCCAGCTGCATTTGTGTGGCCTCCACCCTCAAAATTAGTTCTAGCAAAATCGTTTACAGAAAATGATCCTACAGAACGAAACGACATTTTAACCATACCATCGCTTTCTTTAAAGAGTGCAGCCATTCTTATGCCTTTAATAGAAAGCGCATAATTCACCAAGCCTTCGGTGTCTCCTTTTTGCGCGTTATATTTTTTTAAATCTTCTGCCGACAAATAAATATAGGCAACATTAAAGGCTGTATTAATATTTAATCTTTGGCTAAGAGTAAAGCCAAGTAGCTTAATTCTATCTACTGTATTGGTGTCATACACCAGTTTAGAAACCATTGCGCCATTTACACCTAAGCCAAGTAGTTGGGCTATAATTTCATGTATATGCTGTGTAGTATTGGGATGCCTAAAGCCGCCAGTATCTGTCATAATACCTGCATACAAGCACTCTCCAGCATCTTTATCTAATACATCTAGCCAATTAAGCTCTTTTAATAAATCGAATATTAGCTCGCAGGTTGCGCCTGCTTCGGTACTCCATTTCATTAAGTCAGCATAATCCTCTGGCTCTCTATGATGATCTATTATTATTTTTTTGGCTCCAGATTTAGCGATTTCATCTCCAACTTTACCTACTCTTTTTAATGCAGAGTAATCTAAACTGAAAACTAAATCGGCCTCTGCAATAACATTTTTACAAGCTTCGGGTTTTTTATCAAATACTAAAACCTCTTTATTGCCTTGCATCCACTTTAAAAAATCGGGAAATGTATTGGGAGAAACGACTGTTACAGTATGCCCTTTCTTTTTAAGAACCGAAGAAAACCCAAGCGCAGAACCTAATGCATCAGCATCTGGATTTAAGTGAATAGTTAGCACAATTTTTTTAGGACTGCTAAGTAATAGTTCAAACTGTTTTGTCTCCTGCATAAATTCAGATAGAGATTACTTCCTCTAATTTGTAAGCCTGCAAAGGTCACATGAATTAAACTAAATGCAAAGGCTATTATTGGGCTTATTATACCAATAATTATACTTCAAGTTGGTAAATTGAAATGAATTGAAAATAAATCGGCAAAGTACTTAGGTGAGTAAAGGATGTTACTTTAAAGATTGTAGTCGAAATCATAATTAATTCTGCTATTTTTGCGGCAAAAATTAACATTATTATAATGGCAACGAACAAAACATTTACAATGATAAAGCCTGATGCAGTTGAAGCAGGTAACATTGGAGCAATCACAAAAATGATTCAAGAAGCTGGATTTACAATTAAGGCTATGAAGCTTACTAAGCTTAGTGCTGAAAGAGCTGGCGAATTTTACGAAGTACATAAAGAACGTCCATTTTACAACGATTTATGTTCTTACATGTCATCTGGCACAATTGTACCTATGATTCTTGAAAAAGAAAATGCAGTGGAAGATTTTAGAACTTTAATTGGAGCAACTAATCCACAAGATGCAGCAGAAGGCACAATTCGTAACCTTTTTGCGAAATCAATAGAAGCGAATGCTATTCACGGATCTGATTCTGATGAAAATGCAGGCATTGAAGGAAGCTTCTTTTTTGCTGGAACTGAAAAGTTTTAAGAGCAAATACATAACACAAAAAAACGTCACCCCAACTAAAGTTGGGGTGACGTTTTTTTGTGTTGAGCTACTAAATGTTTTAGTAGACGTAACTCAGTAATTAGTGATTTTTACATTTATGACAACTTCTTATCTTTGCTACTTTCATATTTCTTTATCCAAAAGTTATTATAGCCTTCACCTAAGGTAATGCTAATCATTTGCATTTGCAGCAACTCTAAAATTGCCAAGAAATTAAAAATTACCAATACTCTATCATTTATTCCTGAGGAAATTATTTCAATAAAAGATATTTTGGACTGATCTACTAGCTTGCTTAAGAGTTCCTTTTTTTTATCTGCAATAGTATATGGGTAAGGCACAATGGTGTGAACCGGCCTCTTCTTTTCTTCATCAAACCTCACAAGCACCTTTTCGTACACTTTTAATAGTTTATAAAGATCCACATCTTGCAGTTCCGATTCTACATCGGTGCTTTCAGCCAATTTCTTAACTTCTTTTAAAACATTCCCTCTTTTTTCTTTAAGAGCTCGTTGTTCTTCTAAAGAGGCTAGCTCCCCAATTACCGATTTGTATTTTTTATACTCTAATAAATGTCTAACCAATTCTTCTCTTGGATCAATTTCATTGCCAAGTTCATCCAACTTTTCTCTAGGTAATAGTAATTTAGCCTTTATCCTCATTAAAGTTGCCGCCACTAAAATAAACTCACTAGCTACTTCCAAATTCAGCTTTTCTAGATCCTCTAGGTAGTCCAAAAAATCTTTAGTGATTTTTGAAATTGGGATATCGTAAATATCCAATTCGTCTCTTTCTATAAAAAAGAGTAACAGGTCAAATGGCCCTTCAAATAGTGGAAGTTTAATTTCGTAGTTCAACAGTTATGTATTTGCTTAATCTGTTTTCAAATATATTGGTATTTATTAATTTAATTCAATACCAAGATCAACTAAAGTGTAAAGGCACACTTAAAAATTAGATAAACATCAGTAAAAACCTAACATATAAAATAACGTATCTTTGCCTTTGCAACTAATACTATTGTATTTAGCTGCAAATTACTTTAATTACGTTTAGCTATGAAAATCCAAGCTGGTAGCCTACTGGAAAATGTTAATTCTCCGGAAGAGTTACGAAAATTAGACAGATCTACACTTACTCAATTTTCTAAAGAACTTCGAGATTATATTATAGACAGCGTATCTGTTTATGGAGGTCATTTTGCCTCAAGCCTAGGTGTAGTAGAGCTAACAGTAGCTTTGCATTATGTTTTTAACACCCCAGACGACCAATTAATCTGGGATGTTGGCCATCAAGCTTATGGACATAAACTTATTACTGGTCGCAGAGATCAGTTTCATACTAACAGAGTTTATAAAGGAATTTCAGGTTTTCCGAAACGAGATGAAAGCAAATATGATGCTTTTGGTGTAGGTCATTCTTCTACTTCTATATCAGCCACATTGGGCATGGCCGTTGCTTCTGCCATAAAGGATGAAACAGACCGCCAACATATTGCTGTTATTGGCGATGGAGCGATGACGGGAGGCCTTGCCTTTGAAGCCATGAACCACGCAGGAGTGGCAAATGCCAACATATTAATTATCTTAAATGATAATAATATGTCGATTGACCCAAATGTGGGTGCTTTAAAAGACTATTTAACAGACATAACCACTAGCCATACTTATAATAAAATTAAAGACGAGGCCTGGAAAATTTTAGGGAAATTAAATAAGCTCGGCCCCAATGCACAAGAACTTGCCTCAAAATTTGAGAACAGCATAAAATCATTTCTGCTAAAGCAAAGCAACTTATTTGAGTCGTTAAACCTTCGATATTTTGGCCCAATAGATGGCCACGATGTAGATCATTTAGTATCGGTACTAAATGACATGAAAGATATTAAAGGCCCGAAAATATTACACTGCATTACTAAAAAAGGGAAAGGATTTAAGCCTGCGGAGATAGAGCAAACCAAATGGCATGCCACTGGTTCTTTTGATAAAGTAACTGGTGCCGTTCATAAAAAAGTAATAGATAAACCTCAACCACCAAAATACCAAGATGTTTTTGGCCACACCATTGTTGAGTTAGCAAAAGCCAACGAAAAAATTGTAGGGGTAACTCCTGCAATGCCGTCTGGTTGTTCGCTAAATATTATGATGGAAGAAATGCCAGAACGAGCTTTTGACGTGGGCATTGCAGAACAACATGCAGTTACATTTTCAGCTGGCCTTGCTACACAAGGGCTAATCCCATTTTGCAATATTTATAGCACATTTATGCAGCGTGCCTACGATCAGGTTATCCACGATGTGGCTATCCAAAACCTGCCCGTTAATTTTTGCTTAGATAGAGCTGGATTTGCTGGTGCAGATGGCCCAACCCATCATGGAGCCTATGATATTGCTTACATGCGAAGTGTACCCAATATGATAATTGCGGCTCCCATTAATGAAGAAGAGCTTAGAAATTTAATGTTTACGGCTCAAGAACCAAGAAAGACCACTGCATTTACCATTCGTTACCCAAGGGGGCAAGGGGTTATGCCAGAATGGAGAACTCCTATGAAAGCAATAAACATTGGCACAGGAGAAGAGCTTATTGAGGGGAATGATGTTGCCATCTTAACTGTAGGGCATGTTGGCAATTTTGCATTAGATGCAGCCAAAGAATTGACAAAACAAGATATTTCAGCTGCAGTTTATAATATGCGATTTGTAAAACCTTTAGATACTAATTTACTACATACCATTATGAGTAAATTTAAAAAGGTAATAACTGTTGAAGATGGCACCATAGTAGGAGGATTTGGCAGTGCCATCATCGAGTTTAATTCTGATAATGATTATGCTGTGCAAGTAAAACGATTAGGAATCCCTGATGCAATTATTGAGCATGGCACCCAAGAGCAACTTCAAAAACAATGTGGTTTTGATACCTCTGGAATTGTGAAAACTGCTACAAAATTAGTTGTTAAGAAGAAGGCTGTATTAAGTTAATGCCTCTACCAGTATTGGTTTTATTGCACGGGTTTTGCGAAGATAAATCTTTATGGGACCACATTATTCCTTCATTAGATTATGAAGGAGAAATCATAGCAATTAATCTACCGGGGTTTGAGAAATCAAATGCTAACAAAAAAACAGGCACTTTAATTGAAGTTGCTAAATTTATCAAAACCAAATTATCAAATAGAGGAATTACCCAATGCATGTGTATTGGGCATTCTTTAGGTGGATATGTTGCATTAGCACTAAAATCAGAATATCCTAAATTTATATCAGCAATTGGCCTTATCCACTCTACAGCTTTTGCAGATTCAACAGAAAAAAAGAAGACTCGTAATAAGTTCCTGAAATTTCTAGACAATAATCTGGCAACTAATTTTCTAGCTTCGTTTGCATCCTCTTTATTTACAGAAAGCAATGCAAAAAGGCTTAAAGCAGATGTTACAAAAGTAATTAACATGTCAAAGGGCTTAGAAGGTGTTGTCATCAAAAATTATGTAAAAGCTATGAAAGACAGGCCCGATACAAGACATATATTATATAAGGAGTTCGCCCCATTATTTATAGCGGGTGTACAAGACAGCTCTGTTTCTTTGAAAGATAGCATAGCTCAAATCGATGGCATTAGCAATAAGCATAATTGCTATTTATTACCCGATGTGGCACATATGGGAATGTACGAAAGTCCCTCTACGATTGTTAAGGCTATAAATAAATTTTGCAATCATAATCGAGTTGCAAATCATTGAAATTCTATCAAATTTTTCTTTATATTGTGCTTTATTGCTCAATTTATATAAAAATTTGTCGATAAATACTTAATCCTAACAACTGAAAACCTTACAAAAATGGAAGAAGCTCCTTTAGAATTTATCGAAACTTGGAATGAATGGGGTAAATATGCTGCCATTTTCTTTATAGTTTTTGCAGTATTTCGTACGGTTATTCACTATTTAAAACTACTAACTACTAAGGATTCGAAAATAAAATACGACTTTATAAGCGAGAATGAAATTGCTGCCTTATGGACTTCTACTATTCTTCTTTTAATTGGAGCAAGTATTTTAGCTAATTCATTTATTGGTGAAATTGGCGTTTTCTGGTTTATAATTAGGGCCTTTGTAACATTTGCTATTGCCTTTATTATTGGTGTAGTTGCCAATAATATGCTTAAGTTTTACTATCCTTTTAGCCTTGAAAAAAGACTTAAAAAATTACGCTTTAAACCAAGAATTTCACCCAAAACAGGCAAGCCAATGAAGTTAATGAGTGAAGCCGAAGAAGATGTTTACTTAGATGAAGGGATGCAAGCCGAAGAAGATGTATTTAGCATTGATTACGATGTTTGGCTAGATGAAGAAACTGGGTTTACAAAAATTGAAAAATACTCTGGCCATCTACATGCAACTGAATGCCCAGAATGTGGCTACCAAACCTATAAAGTAATTAAAGAAGATGTTATTACGAAACCTACTTCTGACGAAGATGGAGAATTAGTAAAATACTACGAATGTGGTTTTTGCGATCATCGATCACAGTCGTCTCATAAAATTGGTCAATTAGTAATTCATGAAGATGCATCTAATGTTTCTATGGGATAGTTAATAGGTTACGAAGCAAAAAAAAGAGGCTCATTACTGAGCCTCTTTTTTTTGCTTCGCTTCTTCCCAATACTTATCCATTTGCTCCAAAGTCATATCCCCCAAGGTATGCCCATCACTTTTAGCCGTTTTTTCAAGGTAATTAAATCTTTTAATAAATTTTCTATTCGTTTTTTCTAGCGCATCTTCAGGATTTATTCCCACAAATCGAGCATAATTTATAAGCGAAAAAATAAGATCACCAAACTCGCTTTCTGCAGCTTCGGCATCAATAGCTTTATTCGTTTCAATATTAAATTCTGCTTTAAACTCACCAAGCTCTTCTTCTACTTTTTCCCAAACTTGTCCTTTATCATCCCAATCGAACCCTACACCTCTCGCTTTTTCTTGAATGCGCATTGCCTTAACCATTGCAGGCAAAGAAGTAGGCACACCACCTAATACAGACTTATTGCCTTTTTCCTTAAGTTTTATTTTTTCCCAGTTCTCACTTACTTCCTGCTCATTTTTAACTTTTACATCTGCATAAATATGAGGGTGTCGATAAATCAGTTTTTCCGAAATAGAGTCAAGCACATCCGCAATGTCAAACTCACCCCTCTCAGAAGCTATTTTTGAGTAAAAAACCAAATGAAGAAATATATCTCCTAGTTCCTTCTTAATTTCGTTCGTATCTTTTTCTAAAATGGCATCAGATAGCTCGTAGACCTCCTCTAGCGTTAAATACCGCAACGATTCTAAGGTTTGTTTTTTGTCCCACGGACAAAGAGCTCGCAGCTCATCCATTATGGTGAGAAGCTTATCAAAAGCAACTAGTTTTTTTTCTCTGTTGGCATCTACAGGCACTCGTGCGCTACTCATATTTTGGAGGAATAATTGAACAAATCAATAACCAATTGTGTTATCTTTGCACAAAGATATTCAAATTATGACCACACTAGTTGTTATCGGATTTATTGCCATATTTTTTACCCTAATGTCGGTTCGTGTTTTATTAAAAAAAGACGGAAAATTTAAAGGCACTTGCGCATCTCAAAACCCTTATTTAGCCAAAGAACCAGGTGCTCCTTGTGGCTTTTGCGGCCGTACTTTTGATGAAGAAGGCAATGGAGAGTGCGATAAAGAAGACAATGCTGTACACAATGTAGTTTCTTCATTCCGTTAAAATACCCTATCATTTCAATTCTATAAGAAGGTGAATTTATCACTATCTTTGTAAAAACTTGCAGTTAACAGATGACTTTAATCAAATCTATTTCTGGTATTAGAGGCACCATTGGTGGCCAAACCGGTGAAAACCTTACCCCTATTGATGTTGTAAAATTTGCCGCTGCTTTTGGTACTTGGGCAGTTAAAAATCACACGTCAAAAACAATTGTAATTGGTAGAGACGCAAGGCCTTCAGGCCCTATGGTTAATCAACTAATTACTTCTACACTAACAGGTTTAGGCATTAATGTGATCGACCTTGGCTTATCAACCACACCAACGGTAGAAATGGCTGTGCCCAAGGAAAACGCATGTGGTGGAATAATTATTACAGCAAGCCACAACCCTGTGGAATGGAACGCCCTTAAATTACTTAATGAAAAAGGTGAATTTGTTTCAGCTGCTGATGGCGCAGAAATTCTTGAATTGGCCGAATCTGGTTCAATGAACTTTGCAAAAGTTAATAACTTAGGCAAAGTCCAAGAAAATGATAGTTATTTAGAGTACCACATTAACACTATTTTGAAATTGCCATTGGTTGATGTTGATGCAATTAAAAATAGAAATTTTAAAATTGTCGTGGATGGAGTTAACTCTTCGGGAGGCATAGCCATACCTCAATTATTAAAAGCACTTGGTGTTAAAAACACCATTGAACTCTATTGTGAACCAAATGGAAATTTCCCTCATAACCCAGAACCTCTCCCCGAAAACCTAACTGCAATTAGTGCCGAGGTGGAGAAAAAACACTATGATTTAGGCATTGTTGTAGATCCTGATGTAGACCGCTTAGCTTTTGTTAACGAAGATGGTTCAATGTTTGGAGAAGAATATACACTTGTGGCCGTGGCCGATTATATACTAAGCCACACTCCAGGTAATACCGTTTCAAATTTATCTTCGACTAGAGCGCTTAGAGATGTAACAGAAAAGCATGGTGGCACTTATACGGCATCGGCAGTAGGTGAAGTAAATGTGGTAACCAAAATGAAAGAAACCAATACCATTATTGGTGGCGAAGGCAACGGAGGCATTATTTACCCAGAATTACATTACGGAAGAGATGCATTGGTTGGCATAGCACTATTCTTAACGCATTTAGCCAAATCAGGTAAGAGCTGTGCTCAACTAAGGGCGACTTATCCTTCTTATTATATATCTAAAAATAAAATAGAGCTTCAGCCAAACATTAATGTTGATAAAATTTTATCATCTATTGAAAAAAAATACAGCTCACAACCCGTAAACACTATTGATGGGGTTAAAATAGAATTTGATAAGCAATGGGTGCATCTAAGAAAATCTAATACAGAGCCCATTATTAGAATTTATGCCGAAGCTGAATCGGAAACTACGGCAGCTAATTTAGCCAATAAAATTATTCAAGATATCCACGAGCTAATCTAATTATTGCATGCAGGTTTACCTGGATAATGCCGCAACAACACCCTTAGATCCTGAAGTAATTGCAGCGATGCAAGAGTTTATGCAATTGCATTATGGGAATCCGTCTTCTGTACACAGCAAGGGAAGAGAGGCTCGGGTAAAGATAGAAATTGTTCGAAAGCAGCTAGCATCCCTGTTTGGGTGCAAAGAAAAAGAACTATTGTTCACTTCTGGAGGGACAGAAGGTAATAATGCTATATTAAAATCTCTTGCACAATCGCATCGAGTAAAACGTATTATTTCTTCACTAATTGAGCATCATTCTGTGTTAGATACATTGCACTGGATTGAGGAATACACTGCCGTTGAAGTTGTGTATTTACAAGTGAACGAGCAAGGTGAAATTAGCCTTGCAGAACTAGAAAAACTTCTTCAAGAGCCTGCAGAAACGTTGGTTTCATTAATGCATGCAAATAACGAAACAGGCAATTTGCAAAACATACACACTGTTGGCACGTTATGCAGAAGTTATAAAGCACTGTTTCATTCGGATATGGTGCAGACATTTGGCCATATACCCATTAATCTAAGTGATTTACCCATAGATTTTGCTACAGGTTCTGCACATAAGGTACACGGTCCAAAGGGAGTTGGATTTGTATATGCTAAAACTTCAAAACTAACCCCGTTTCAACAAGGAGGAGCTCAAGAAAGAGGCATTAGAGGAGGAACCGAAAATGGTTATGGAATTATTGGAATGGGAAAAGCTTACCAGGTCGCATTTCAAAATAAAAACAACGACTTACAACACTTTATAAAACTTAAAGCCCATTTAATAGCAGGCCTTGCACAAGCTGTAAATGGCATTACTTTTAATGGGAATTCTGATAGCAATAAATTAAGTCTATCTAATATCATTAACCTAAAACTACCGGGCACTTATGATGACACGCTGCTGTTTAAATTAGACATGCAAGGTGTATGTGTTTCAGAAGGCAGCGCTTGCTCCAGTGGAGCTTCAGAAGGCTCGCACGTTATAAATGCAATCTATAAAGGAAAGGCAAAATCTAATAATTTAAGATTAAGCTTTAGCAAATACACCACTATTAAAGAGCTAGATTATTTTATTAGTGCCTTAGCCGAAAACTACACCTAGTTGTTACACTAAACTTGCCTGCCAAACCAAATAGCCATACACAGCGAATCGCGCAAATCTAAAGAGCGTTATTAAAAAGAATTTTTTTATAGGATATTTTACGGAACCCACTAATACACAAATAGCAGAATATGGAACAGGTGTAACAGCAGCTACAACCAATAAAAAACCTCCGAACTTGTTAAAATTTTCTTCGTATTTTCTTAAATACCTTTTTCGTAAATAACGATATAGCACAGTGCTGTTAAAATACCTGCCAAATAAATAAGAAAATGTTCCTGCAACATAAGATATGGAAGCTAATAATGCTAAATCTACAATGTAATTTCGATGCTCTGCAAGCTCTAACGACCACATCATAAATAATTCAGGAGGGAGTATTCCTATAATTATTTCCGAAACTGAGTAAATTGAAAAAACAATAAAAGGGCTATTCCCATACTTCATCAAACCACTATCGGCCTGAAAACTAATGCTATCTTTAAAATAGATAAACAGCATTAATAAAATAGCAAACCAGGCGAAGCCCTTTATTAAATTTCTAATTAAAAATTTGTATTTATTTTCTTCGGCCATTATTCTTACTAGAGACCGATAAAATTAACTTAATCTAGTGTGATATAAAAGGAAGAATCTTTCGATTAGCTTTTTGATTCTAAATTGGGTATTTCAATGTTAAAAATTGTCCCTTTTGTGTGCTCACTTTTTAAATTAATGCTACCCCCCAATTTTTCTACTGCATTTTTTACAATGTAAAGGCCAATTCCCGAACCTTTTGAGGTATCGGTAGCCCTATAGAACATTTCAAAAATTCGAGGAACACACTCTTTTACAATACCTATGCCATTGTCTTCAATAGTAATATTGCAACCATTATCTACAACACTAACATTAATACTCATTTCAGAAGTGTTTTTGCTTCCATCTTTATACTTAATACAATTGGCAATTAAATTTCTAAAGATTTCGTTAATGCGCCACTTGTCGCTCAAAAATCCTCCTCCAGCAACTGTTATATTTTTTATAACATCATCAAACCCTGGCAAATAGCTAAGGTCAGCAATGCATTTTTCAATAACCTCTTCAAAGTTTATAGGTGAGGTTACCACCGACATTTTTAAGTTTTTAGAATGGCTTAATACATCGTGAATAAAGTGATCAAGCTTATGTACTTGGTTTTCCATCAGTTTTAAATATTCAAAACTATCCTGAAAACCACCTTCTAACTTTACTAAATTAATAAGGCCCAAAATAGACGCTAAAGGAGACCTTAAATCGTGAGAAACTTTATAAACGAAGTTATCTAACTCTAAATTTCGAGTTTTCAATTCCTCTTCTACCTTAACCCTCTTACGCAAATCTATATAAATACCATACACTCCAAGCCGCTGGCCATCGTGAATTACAGGCAAGGTATGAATCATCACAGGAACATTTTCTCCTGACTTACTAACTCTAAATGTTTCGCTATACAGCGATTTGCCCTCAGCAGAGTCTTTACTAAACTCAATACCCTCGTGTGCCAAATCATCTGGCACAATAATATCATTAATAAATCGACCTACAACTTCTTGCGTATTATAGCCGAACATTTGCTCAAACCCCTTATTTACTTTTAGAATTTCATCATCAAACCCGAGCATTACAATGCCCATTGGTGCATTTTCAAATAACTGACTTAATAATTTTTCCGATTTTAAATTCTGAGCCTCAAACTCTTTTCTCTTTTGAATATTATTTACAATGGATTGAACAGCAGGCTTTCCATTTAGTACAAACGGAATAGAAGTCAGCTCTATACAAACTCTATTTCCATCTAAATCTGTTATCTGTAATTCTCTTCTTGCATCCGATCGCTGCTCCTCAACAATTGAGTTAAGCCTTTCGTGATAGGCTTCTGGGTCTTTAAAATATTTAGAAGCAGGCATTCCAATTAAATCAGCATTGGAGGTAGATTTTACAATTGAATGCAACTCTTGATTAGCATAGGCCACTTTATCATCCTGCACAATAGCTACACCAATAGGCAAATTATCAACCAGGCTCCTATATCGTTCTTCGCTGGCCTTTAGTACCACTTCGCTTCCCTTCTTAGAGGTAATATCTAAATGGGTACCAGCAATTCTTTTAGCTTTACCTTCTTGGTTAAACTCAACTACTTTCCCTCTATCGAGTATCCATTTCCAATCCCCTGCCTTACTTTTTACTCTATATTCTGCAAAATATGCATCCGATTTTCCGGCTATATGATCGTTTAGCCTCTTTTCTACCCAACCAAGGTCATCTGGATGCACAAGACCTGTCCAAGAAAACATATCGATCTCGTCTAGCTCATACCCTAAAATTTTTGCCCATTGTTTATTATAAACCATGGCATTATTCTCAAGATCCCAATCCCAAATACCAAGCTCTCCACCTTCGAGTGCTAACTCTAACCTCTCTTGGCTTTGTTTAAAAGCCTGTTCAGCTTCTATTTGCCTAGTAATTTCAGAGAAAATAACAGCAACTAAACTTTCTCCATTTTCATTATTCTCTAAAGGAAAAAAGTGCCCTAAAATCCAATTTTCTTTTGCCTCACAATTCACACGACCAAGCCCGGAATAATCCAATTTATACTTGATAACAGGCACCTCTACCAATTGCCCAGCAAAAGCTTTTTTTAGATAAGGGCCTATCGCTTGGCTATTTAATTGCAGGTCATCAAAAATATTATAATATTCATGAATTAGATAGAGTTCCTTATCACTTAGATCCCATAAATCTTTATAATGCTGATTGGTATAAAAGACAGAACCATCTTTTCTAAAGATCATCATCGTCATTGGGGCACTTTCAATTACTGATTTAAACCCAGTTTTAGAAAGGTAACTCAATTGTGGATTTCCTTCAATTTCCTCTCCTAAAGAAATTGAACCACCAACAACTTTGGAATCGGCCCAAAGTGGCACTATATCAACTTCAAAACGCTTTTCAGCAATACTAATAAAATTTTTAAAATTAGAGCCCGCTCTAACTTGACTTTTAATTGAAGAAGCCTTATCGTCAAAACTAACCTTATCAAATAAGTAGGAACCTTTTATGCTTGTTCCGATTTTATCGGTTTTCTCTGAAAAAGATTTGTTACATATTGTAATCTCAAACTCGATATTAAAGGCTAATATCCCTGTTGGTTGATTATAAAAAATGTTCGCCTCAATAGAAGTGTCTTCCCAAACTTTTGTCTTCATAAAAAAAATCAATAATTTCAAACCAATTATTACCCTCGATATTAATAAGATTTTGAACATTAAAAAAATCCAATTGAAGAATGTTGTAACATTATCATTAATTGGTCAATAAAATACCGGAATAGTAATAACATTATATTCTAAAAGTCTTTTTGTTCTCAAGTAAACATTTTTGTAAATTACGCCTCCATTAACCAAAGGCATGAAAATATTTTACAAATTATCTATTGTCATAATCCTATTTGCCTTACTATCTATTCCTGATAATAATAATGCAATCCATTTATCTGAAAAGGAAAATCTAACAATTAACTCAAAATGGTGGGGAAAATTTGCACAAAACCTCGTAAAATTTAGAATTACACCTTCGCAAAATCAAGACTACCAGTATAAAAAGCACCGCGCTTTATTAGTGCAAAAACTAGATATTCTCTTATTAGATTTGGCCGACCCTAACGACCAAATACTTGATAGTATCAGTTTTCATATTAATAAAATGTCAGCTTTGGCTTCATTGGTGCCAGGCACAATCAAAGAATTTGAACAAGATGTAGCCTCTTGGCGAAAATTACTAAAGTATCAAAGTAGATATTGGGATACCTCTTCTGATTATGCAAATGCGAGGCGATCAAAATTTATTGTAGAAAGCCGGCTTGCCTTTGAGTCTGCATTAATACAGTCTAACACTAGTTCTTCAAAATTTTCTACTTCTAAAAAATCAACTTCATCTCATTCAAAAAAAGTAAATGGAATTGCTTTCGAATCTGGAGATATAATAGCCTATAACTTAAAAACCGATAAAGATCCATATACCCCTTACATTAAAGAGTTACCTAATTTACACAAGCATTTAGGCAGTGTTTATATAAATGATACGGTGGCTTCCGTAATTTACATTGATCTAGCAAAAGGGCTAACAATTATTGGATTAGATGCTTTTATGAGTCTGGCTCCTAACGGGATTGCCCTAAGGCTAAGAGATGATTTACCTGACATATTGAGAAATCCATTATTACCATCTATGGCAGCCAATAACATACGCAAAATGGCGCTGAGTAATGCCTACAAATACGATTATAGCTTTAATAGCGACAACCACGATTATCTATACGATTGGGAGATTATTGATTTGGCTCTACGCAACCAAGGGCTTACTGTAAATATGGATATGTATCGTAGAAATTCAGCATCTATGTATGTGGGTCACAGAAACTCTCACATTACTCCATCAGAAATTGAAATAGACCACCGATTTTCACTGGTAGGAGAATGGTATAATTCTGACTTATTGTATAAGAACAGACTAATCACAGCCACTACAGCAGCAATGCTCGATCATCAAGATAAATCTAGCTTTATAAACCCAATTCTATTGCCTGGCTATAGGTTTTTAAAAGCCTACAGCATGCTTATGGGAGCCTTCGGATTTCACGAACCTATACCTGCAGGAATTACTGCACAAACACAGCTTGTAATAAATACGCTTGAAACTAAACGTAATAAACTAGTTATTCAACTAGGAGATGAGCTACTTGCTTATGAGAAGACAAGGAACCATAGAGCCACTTATTTAAAAATTATTCAGAAGGCAGATGAGATTGTGTTTGCACAAACAAACGACTAGTTATAAGTCCTGATTTAAATATCTTTTCCTCCTTGAGCATAAATCCATTGCCTTTAAGAATAGATAAGTAATCTGCCAAAGAACTAATTTTTACTCCTGAAACTACTCTAAAAAACAAGTACATCCCTTTAATCAGTATTTTTCTACTTAAATGATTTGAGTGTCTAAAATCAGTATCAATCCAAATCCCCTCCTTATTTAATTTATTTTTAATAGAACCTATGTGTTCTTCTATTTGAGCAACAGTAAAAAGATCTAAGAAAAACTCTGTAATAATAACATCGTAGCCTTTACTTGTATGAGCTTCAAATGGTGTGCAAATAAAATTTACATGTGTCTTGGGCACACGCAATTTTGCCAATTTAATCATTTCAGAAGAAGCATCTACATAGTCGATTTTAAGGCCAGAATCGAGCTTAAGCAAATACGCTAGAGAAACACCTGTACCACCTCCTATAAGCAACACCTTTCCATTTAAAGGCACCTTGTGGTATAATGACGTTTTTGCGACTTCAAGTACATTCCCAAAAGCCAACCTGCTAACAAACGTATAGTATTTAGCTATAAAATTAAATTGCATAAAGAGTGAGAACTATCAGTCCTGGTAAAATTAAAATTGCCTCACCAACGGTTCGGTATAATTCATTATTGCTAAATTTAGATTCATTTAAAAGCAATAAAAGGTAAACAACCTCTACTACCAAGAGACTTCCACCAATTAACCAATCAGCATAAAACATATACCCGATTACCAGGCTAATTACAATTACTATTATAAATTTAGTAAGCTTAATTAAGTGTAATCTGCTAACCCTACGGCTAATAGAGTGATGTTCTTGGTTTTTATCAACCTCTAAATCATACAAAGAAAATACCCATAAATTTGTTAAGGCTATCAAAAAAACAAGGATAGAGAATGCATAAAACGAAAGGCTATGATTAAATTGATAATTCGCGAATGGCACTATTAAAAGTGCAATTGTGTAGCCTAATGCAACTACAACTTCGCGTAGCAAATAAGAATTAACACTAGAATTAAAGATCAGAAAAAAATAAAGTGCCATAAAAAGCGCCATTACTAATCCTGCAATAATTACTTCTACAGGCAATAATAAAAGAAGCCAGACATTAAATACAGTAAGCACAATTTGCCAGCCAATTAATAAGTTAAAATGCCTTTGGTAAAACAAATGCCTATAAGAGCTGTTTTCGTTTTTTAGTTTATACCCATCTATTAGATGATCTAAATTATAGATAAACAAAACGCTTGCAAATAGGCTAAAATAAATGGCTGTTTCTACCTCAACCTGCCTAATAATACTAGCTATAAAAACAAAAGACACTGCTCCGAGAGCAGTGTCGATATTTAATGTGTTTAAAACTTTCATTTGCTTAATCAAGGTAAAGCAAATGTAAGAATTGAATGTTATAACTAATCAGGTTGGGTATAAACTAATGGCTATCCAAGTGCTTCTGCACCGGCAACAATCTCTAAAATTTCGTTTGTAATAGCGGCCTGTCGCGTTTGGTTATACTGGAGTTTAAGCTCCTTAAGCATGTCGCCTGCATTTTCTGTAGCCTTATCCATAGCTGTCATTCGAGCACCGTGTTCCGA
The DNA here is from genome assembly GCA_964507315.1 of uncultured Roseivirgaceae bacterium. Classification (GTDB taxonomy): domain Bacteria; phylum Bacteroidota; class Bacteroidia; order Cytophagales; family Cyclobacteriaceae; genus JAKISE01. The sequence goes on along the minus strand of CAZDQR010000001.1, from coordinate 3,556 downwards.
GGCATTCGATTCTAATAAGGCTTTGTATAATTTTACTTTTAAAGAAGTAGGAATTAAATTCTCAACCAAGGTTTCTTGGTCAGGCTGATAAATATAATCATTCACCGTTGCCGAAGATTCTTCTTCACTAGCTACAATAGGTAAAAACTGATCGGTACACAAAATTTGTGTAGCCACATTTTTAAACTCATTATATACAAGCTCAACTGCATCGAACTTTCCATCTTTAAAAGATTTCATTGCAAACTCAGCAGCTTTCATTGCCTCATCAAAATTTAAATGGCCAAATAGCTCTCCAAATTTTTTCTCTACTGTAAAATCTCTCTTACCAAAATAGTCTAACGCTTTTTTACCAATAGGCATAATAGTTACACCACCATCTTTAAATTGATCGGCATACTTATTAGCAATTAACGCATTGGTTGCTTTAAATACATTGGCATTAAAAGGACCACACAAACCTCTATCAGAAGTAATTGCAATAATGAGTACAGAGTTAATTTCTCGTTGTTCACTAAATACATTTTCTTCGGTATCCAAACTTGCGGATACACCAACCAAAATACTATCTAACTTTTGGGCATAAGGGCGCATTTGAATAACGCTATCTTGTGCTCTACGCAGTTTAGCAGCAGCCACCATTTTCATGGCTTTTGTTATCTGTTGTGTAGATTGTACAGAAGAAATTCTGGTTTTTACTTCTTTAAGATTTGCCATCGTTTAAACGTATATTAATCTCATTTTAATCCTTTCTACGATCGAAAATTTAAATTTCGAGTAAAAAAGAAACCCCGGAATAAACCCGGGGATTATTTTATTATTTAGCGTAGTTCTTAGCTACTTCTTTTGCAACTGTTCTAAGTACATCAGTTAAAGCATCCGTGAATTTACCTGAACCTAATGAATCAATAACATCTTTATGCTTAGCATTCAATACAGAAATAAACTCGGTTTCAAATGCTCTCACTTTTGAAACAGGAACTGAATCCGTAAGTCCTTTGGTAGAAGCAAAAATGATTGCAACTTGATCACCAACTTTAGCAGGCGTATATTGAGGTTGCTTCAAAATCTCCTGATTTTTCATACCACGATCAATCGTGAGTCTTGTAGCAGCATCTAAATCAGAACCAAACTTAGCAAAAGCTTCAAGTTCTCTAAACTGCGCTTGATCCAGTTTAAGTGTACCAGAAACCTTTTTCATTGATTTAACCTGTGCATTACCACCCACACGAGATACAGAAATACCTACGTTAATAGCTGGTCTAATACCAGAGTTAAACAAATCAGTTTCTAAGAATATCTGACCATCCGTAATAGAAATTACATTGGTAGGAATATAAGCAGAAACATCACCCGCTTGTGTTTCGATAATTGGCAGTGCAGTTAATGAACCACCACCTTTTACCTTACCTTCTAATGAAGGAGGTAAATCGTTCATGTTTTTAGCGATATCATCATTATCATTTACCTTAGCAGCACGTTCTAACAAACGAGAGTGAAGATAAAATACATCACCAGGGTATGCTTCACGACCTGGAGGTCTTCTCAATAATAAAGAAACCTCACGGTAAGCAACTGCTTGCTTAGATAAATCATCATAAATCACTAAAGCAGGACGACCTGTATCTCTGAAAAATTCACCAATAGCTGCACCTGTAAATGGAGCGTAAAACTGCATTGGAGCAGGATCAGAAGCCGAAGCTGAAACGATTACTGTGTAATCCATTGCACCCGCTTTAGTTAAAGCAGCTACTGTGTTTGCAACAGTTGAAGCTTTTTGACCAATAGCCACATAAATACAATAAACAGGCTCGCCTTTTTCGTAAAATTCTTTTTGATTGATAATAGTATCAATAACAACGGCTGTTTTACCAGTCTGTCTATCACCAATAATTAACTCTCTTTGGCCACGGCCAATAGGAATCATTGAATCAATTGCTTTAATACCAGTTTGAAGAGGCTCTGTTACTGGCTGACGGAAAATAACACCTGGTGCTTTACGCTCCAAAGGCATTTCAAATAATTCTCCTTCTACAGCTCCTTTACCATCGATAGGTTCAGCCAATGTGTTTATCACACGACCAATTAATCCATCTCCAGCTTGAATAGAAGCAATTTTATTTGTTCTTTTAACCGTATCTCCTTCTCTAATTCCTTTAGATTGTCCTAAAAGAACAGCACCCACATTATCTTCTTCAAGGTTAAGCACTAATGCTTGTACCCCATTTTCAAATTCAAGAAGTTCACCTGCTTCTGCTTTTGTAAGGCCGTAGATACGAGCAACACCATCACCGATTTGCAATACCGTACCTACTTCTTCTAATTCAGCCTCAGATTTCACACCTGAAAGTTGTTCTCTCAATATGGCCGAAACTTCATCTGGTCTAATATCGTTCATTTCTGAAATATTTATTTCTATTCTTAAATTCTATTCACTTAAGCAACAAGTGCTCGTTGTATATTAGCTAATTTGCTTTTTACAGACTCATCTATTTGCTTGTCTCCAATATTGAGCACAAAACCTCCAATAAGTGATTCGTCTATAACTTCCGTTAATTCCACTTTCATTCCTGTAATATCAGCAACAATTTTTGCAATGTCTTTACGCTGGCTATCACCAAGTGTGTAAGGAGTAGTAACGGTTGCTACTGCAATACCTTTAAGCACATTGTATTGGTTTACAAATTCAATAGCAATCTCATCCAATATGCTTTCTCTATTTTTTGATACAATAAGCACAAAAGCTTTATATGTTAAAGGCTGAATTCGTTTTTCGAATAATGCCTGTAAAATTGCTTTTTTCTTATCAGCAGGAACAATAGGGTTTTTAAGTACAACGTTTAACTCACGATTTTCATTAATAACTTTCGTGAATAAAAGCATATCTTCTTTTACCTGTTCCAGTGTTTTTTGCTCTTGAGCAAGCCCAATCACTGATTTTGCGTATCGTACCGATGCTCTGTGAGGACCCATTATTAGTTAAAGCTTTTATCGTTTAAGAACTCATCAACTAAGGCCTTTTGAGCCTTATCGTTCTCTAAATTTTTACGAATGATTTTTTCAGCTATTTCAACCGAAAGATTAGCCACTTGGCTTCTTACTTCTGCTAAAGCAGATTGCTTTTCAGCCTCAATACCAGCCTTTGCATCTTCCATCATCCTTTTGGAGATAATTTCTGCATCCGTTTTAGCTTCTTCCTTAATCATACTAGCTGCTTTGCTAGCATCACGTAGTAACAGCTCACGTTCTTCTCTTGCTTTCACTAATGATTTTTCATTATCAGCTTTAAGCTCGCCCATTTCTTCACGCGCCAATTCTGCAGCCTTTAAAGCTTCATCAATCGACTCTTCGCGAATTTTTAACGTTTGAAGAATAGGTTTCCAAGCAAACTTAGAAAGGAGAAGTACTAACATTAAAAATGCGATACTAGTCCAAAATACCAACCCCCACTCAGGAATTAAAAGATCCATTATTTATAAATTAAATTCGTTTTTAATACTTAAAAAAAAGAGATGGCTGCCCTATCGACAGCCATTTCAATTTAGTTCATTAAAGC